>JBEBGB010000153.1:0-9989 GCA_040081675.1 Vicinamibacterales bacterium | reverse complement strand
ACAAGCGCGGGCATGTCGAAGTGGTCGCGCAGACACTCGCGATAGGTCTCGAGCAGCACCGGGAACGAGCCGTACCTCGAAGCGACGGCAAGCAGATCCGCCGACCGCTTGCGTTGTTGCCACAACGGTGTCCGCATCCCCGGACGCCGCTTGGGCAGCAGGAGCGACCGCCCCGCGTTCTCACGGAATTTGGCCGCGAAGAGCGCTGTCGAACCGAGCTGACGGACTACCAAGGCCTGGACTTCATTCGCCCCCGGCAGGAGCAACGCCGGATCAGGAGGCGTATCCATGTCGGGAAATCGGATCACGAACCCGTCGTCTCCCCACAGTGTTTCGACGTCGATGCCGGCTTCCTCGCGAATCTTTGCTGCGGCCGCCATCGCCCACGGCGCATGGACGCGACCACCGCGCGGCGACAGCACGCAGATGCGCCAGTCGCCCAGGTCGTCCCGCACGCGTTCGACGACGATGGTGGAGGCGTCGGGCAAGGCGCCGGCAGCTTGGAGCTGGTCGCGGAGGTATTGCAACAGGTTCTCGGCGGCGAGCGTGTCGAGATCGTGCTCACGCGTCAGCCGCTCGATCGCGGCCGCCGCAGGCATGCGCATCAAGTCGCGCATCAACGCGCCGATGGCCAAGCCAAGTTCCAGCGGACGCCCAGCACGGTCACCCTTCCAGAACGGCATCTTCCCCGGTTCACCAGGAGCCGGAGAGACCAGCACCCTGTCGTGCGTGATCTCTTCGACGCGCCATGACGATGCGCCCAGCACGAAGGTCTCGCCCACGTGCGTCTCGAACACCATCTCTTCGTCGAGTTCACCCACGCGAGCAGTACCTGTGCCTGCCCCCACGAGGAAGACTCCGTAGAGCCCGCGGTCCGGAATCGTGCCCCCGTTCGCAATAGCCACGCGTTTGGCGCCGTCGCGAGCCACGATCGTTCCAGCCACGCGGTCCCAGGTGACGCGCGGACGCAGCTCGGCGAACTCGTCTGACGGATAACGGCCCGAGAGCATGTCCAGCACGCCGTCGAAGACGCCGCGACTCAGCTCCGCGCACGGCGCAGCCCGACGAATCGTGTCGAAGAGATCATCGACGTTCCATTCATCGACCGACGTCATCGCCACCACCTGCTGCGCGACGACGTCGAGCGGATTGCGTGGATAGCGTGAGGCTTCCACCGCGCCGTCGTGCATGGCTTTCGCAACCGCGGCGCAGGCCACGAGGTCGCCTCGAAACTTCGGGAAGATCACGCCCTCGCTCACCGCATCGATCTGATGACCGCCGCGCCCGATGCGCTGGAGTCCGCTGGCGACCGACGGCGGCGCTTCGATCTGCACGACAAGATCGATGGCTCCCATGTCGATGCCGAGTTCGAGCGACGAGGTTGCGACCAGAGCCCGCAGTGTGCCGGACTTCAGCCGGTCCTCTATCTCCATGCGCTGTTCACGCGCGATTGAGCCGTGGTGCGAGCGAACCAGTACTTCGCCTGCCAGCTCGTTCAGCGCGCCGGCGAGGCGTTCCGCGAGTCGGCGACTGTTCACGAAGATGAGCGTCGATTGATGCTCGCGAATCAACGCGAGCAGACGCGGGTGAATGGCCGACCAGATTGACGGCTGTCCCGCGCTCGCCGACGCCGGGCCACTCGGAATCTCGTCGTCCCACGTCGTGGCGCCGGCCACTGGAACGGCCGCCACCGTCTCGCCGTTCTCAGACCTCCTCTGCGGCTCTGGCAGGGCGGCAGGTACCGCCGGCAACCGAGCCATGTCTTCGACCGGCACCTCGATTCGCAGCTTCAGCCGCTTCTTCGCACCGGCGTCAACGATGGTGACGGGGCGATAGTGGATGGTTGAAGGCGCTGCGAGGAACTCGTCGCCGACGATGGTGTCGCTGAGGTGAGGCGCGTGGTCGACAACGCCCGCGCCCGCCGCGGTGGTACTTGCGCGGCCTCTTCGCTTTGCAGACCCACCATGAATGGCGCGTGCGGTTCTCGTGCCCGGCTCGCTGCTGCGAGCGACAGCCGGCGGAACGACGGCACCACCGAGGAACCGCGCAACCTCGTCGAGTGGACGCTGCGTGGCAGACAGTCCGATGCGCTGCGGATCCCTGTCGCACCGTGCCGTCAGGCGCTCGAGCGACAACGCGAGGTGCGCGCCTCGCTTGGTCGGTACGAGCGCGTGAATCTCGTCGATGATGACCGTGTCGATGCTGCGCAGCGCCTCGCGCGCGTTGGAAGTGAGCAGCAGGTACACGGACTCCGGCGTGGTGATGAGGATGTCCGTTGGTTCGCGCTGAAACCGCGCGCGCTCTGACGAGGGCGTGTCGCCGGTTCGAATGGCAATGGTCGGCGAACGAAAGGTGTCGCCACGTTCAGCAGCGACGCGTGCAATGCCAGCGAGCGGCGCCCGCAAGTTACGTTCGACGTCGACGGCCAGTGCCTTGAGCGGGGAGATGTACAGGACGCGGCATCGCCGGTCTTTTGGCGGCGGCGCCGAGAACATGAGCCGATCGAGGCACCAGAGAAACGCGGTCAGCGTCTTGCCGCTGCCAGTCGGCGACAGGATCAGTGTCGAGTCGCCGCGAGCAATGGCAGGCCATCCGCGCACTTGAGGCTCGGTCGGTTGCTCGAACGACGCGAGGAACCAGTCTCGGACGGCTGGATGAAAGGGCGCCAGCGGATCCGAATTCGCTCGAGCGCTCATCGACGCATCTTATAATGCTCATTCGGCCGGTTACCGGCCAGACGGAGCATGCATGGGTGACGCGGGTGAAGGACTAATCGACGCGGACGCGCGAATTCAAGAGCGGATGGAAGAGCTCGAGCGCGACCGCCAGCAATCGAAGAAGAAAGACGCGCGTGATCCGGAGAAGGTGAGGGCGTTCGAATCGCTGCGACTCGCCCGAACCGAACTCGAGCATCAACTGCGGGCCACGCAGCACGAAGGGCGTCGCGCGCAGCTCCAACAGGCCATTGGGGAGGTCGATCGTCGAATGACCGAAACCAGCGCCGGGTTCTAGGAACACACGCTTCTTCGGTCAGGACGGTCAGGACGGTCAGGACGGTCAGGACGGTCAGGACGGTCAGGACGGTCAGGACGGTCAGGACGGACTGTTTCCTAATAGTCCCGACTCGACCTCCTCGACCTTCCAGACCGACCAAATCGACCGGATTAACTGGAACCGGACGGACCCGACCGACCCGACCGACATGACTTCCCAGATCTACCTGTCCATGTGTGAGTAGACGCCGTCTGACCCGATGCGTTAGCATGTGGCTTCGAGCTTGAGAAATCGTTCACAATCTTAGGCCGACTCACGAAATCGACCACCGATGCAAGGCTGGCTGTCCATTGTTCTGATGATCGCGCTGGGACTGCTGTTTGCGGTCCCCTCGGTCCTCCTCTCGAAGGTCCTCGGTCCCAGTAAACCGACGCCGGAAAAGTTGGCGCCGTACGAATGCGGAATGCCTCCGGTCGGCAGTGCGCACGAGCGCATGTCGGTCAAGTTCTATCTGGTGGCCATGATCTTCCTGCTGTTCGACATCGAGGTGGCCTTCCTCTATCCGTGGGCGATGGCGCTGCGAGAGCTCGGGTGGCCGGGATTTGTGCAGGTAGTGCTGTTCATGCTCCTGCTGCTTGCGGGCTACATCTACGTCTGGCGCAAGGGCGCGCTCGATTGGGGCGCGGAAAAGGGAGCCTAAATGGGCCTCGAGACTGAGTACGACATCCCGGTTCTGACCACCTCGGTCGAGAAGATGGTGCAGTGGGCACGCCGGTCGGCTATTTGGCCGGTCACCTTCGGTCTCGCCTGCTGCGCGATTGAGATGATGGCCATGAGCTGCGGACGCTACGACATCGCCCGCTTTGGCGCGGAGGTGTTTCGCGGAAGCCCGCGACAGGCTGACCTGATGATTGTGGCTGGCCGGCTGTCGCGCAAGATGGCGCCGGCGCTGCGCCGCATCTACGACCAGATGCCCGAACCCAAGTGGGTGATTTCGATGGGCGCGTGCGCGTCCATTGGCGGTGTCTTCGACAACTACTCCATTGTTCAGGGCGTGGATCAAATTGTGCCCGTTGATGTGTACGTGCCGGGTTGCCCGCCGCGTCCCGAGGCGCTCATCTACGGCATCGTCCAGCTGCAGCGGAAGATCGCCCTGCAGAAGATGGGCTGATGGACGCCACGCACGTTGAAGAAGCGCTCCGGGCGAGTCTGCCGGGTGTTCAGATCGAAACCGCGCCGAGCATCGATCTGCACGCGACGATCTACGCTCCGGCGGACGACCTGTTGGCTGTGCTGCAGGCGCTGCGCGATCGTCCCGAGCTGAAGTTCGAGCTGCTGTCCGAGTTGACGGCTGTCGACTACTGGCCTCGCGAGCCGCGCTTCGAGTTGATTTACATCATGGTGTCCATCGAGCATTCGCTCCGTCTGCGGTTGAAGGTGCGTCTGCCTTCTGACGATCCGCATGTGGCGACCGCCAGTGGACTCTGGCCGGCGGCGAACTGGCTCGAACGAGAAGTGTGGGACATGTTCGGTATCGCCTTCGACGGACATCCCGATCCGCGGCGTCTGTTGATGCCCGAAGACTGGGAAGGGTATCCGGCGAGGAAGGACTATCCGGTCCAGATTCAGATGAAGCCGACGTCGGGTTCGGCCCTTCAGGTCACCTCGGAAGAGTTCCAGGCAAACCTCATGAAGGACCGGCTTGCGAGGAAGTGACGTCGCAGACACGACCCTGAGCGAGGCGATCGCCCTGCATCAGCGTGTGCGCGAGGCCGGACTCGAACGCACGACCGCAGCGGCCGACGCCATCGTCGCGTCGCTGAGGCAGGGTGGAAAAGTCCTGGTGTTCGGGAACGGCGGGTCGGCAGCGGACGCGGCGCATGCGGCAGCCGAACTGGTGGGACGGTATCGACGCGAGCGTCCCGGGTACGCAGCAGTCGCATTGACGGCTGATCCGAGCGTGTTGACCAGCATCGCCAACGACTATGGCTTCGAGCGAGTGTTTGCGCGACAGATTGAAGCGCTTGGACGGCCGGGCGATGTGGTGTTCGCCATCACGACGAGCGGCGAGTCTCGGAACACGGTGGCCGGCCTCGAGGTGGCACGCGCGCAGAAGCTGACCACGATTGCGCTGACGGGCCGGGACGGAGGAGCAGCGGGTCGTCTCGCCGACATCCACGTGAACGTGCCGTCTGATGTGACGCCGAGGGTTCAGGAAGTGCACCGGACTCTGCTGCACGTCATCTGCGACCTGGTCGAAACTGATCTGACCGAACGGTAGGCGAGCTAAAGAGAGATGCCCGAACTTCGCACCGAAACGATGACCGTCAACATGGGGCCTCAGCACCCCAGCACGCACGGCGTGCTGCGGCTGGTCCTCGAGCTCGACGGTGAAACGATTCGCTCGGCTGCGCCGACGATCGGCTTTCTGCACACCGGCATCGAAAAGACCGCGGAACAGAAGAAGTGGCAGCAGGTCATCCCGCTCGTCGAACGGATGGACTACCTGAGCGCGCAGTCCAACAGCATGACCTTCTGCATGACGGTCGAGAAGCTGCTGGGTATCGAGATTCCCGAACGCGTCCAGAATATTCGCATCCTCCTCGCGGAACTCCAGCGCATCAACAGTCATCTGGTGTGGCTTGGTACGCACGGCATGGAAGTCGGCGCCGTGTCGGTCATGCTCTATTGCTTCCGCGAGCGCGAACTTCTCCTGAACCTGAACGAGCGCCTCGCGGGCTTCCGTCTCTTTCCGAGCTACATGCGCGTGGGCGGCTTGCGTGAAGACCTTCCTCGCGACTACCTGAGCGAGGTGAAGACGTTCCTCGATCGGCTCGTCGGCAAGATGTCCGAGTACGAAGATCTGCTGACGAAGAACGAGATCTACATCGAGCGCACCAAGGGCGTCGGTGTGGTCACAAGAGAAAATGCTCTTCGTTACAGTCTGGTTGGTCCCATCGCCCGCGCGGCGGGTCTCGGCTACGACGTGCGGAAGGCATTCCCGTACAACGGCTACGAGACCTACGACTTCACCGTACCGCTGCAGACGGCGGGCGACGTCTACTCGCGCTATCTGGTTCGCGTCGCCGAGATTCGCCAGAGCATCAGCCTCTGCAACCAGGCGCTGAAGCGCATCAAGCCGGTTGGCGAGTACGCCGTGGCCGACCCACGCATCACGCCGCCGCCCAAGGACCGCGTTTATACCGAGATGGAAGCGCTCATCCAGCACTTCCTGGTGTACTCGCAGGGCTTCACGGTGCCGGCCGGCGAAGCTTACGTGCCGGTCGAGGGGCCGCGTGGGGAGCAGGGCTTCACGGTGGTATCCGACGGATCGAACCGGCCGTGGCGCGTCAAGTCTCGCGCCCCTTCGCTCCTGGCGTGTCAGGCACTCGAACACATGATCGTCGGCGGACTCATTGCCGACGTGATTGCCGTCATCGGATCGATTGACGTCGTCATGGGAGATGTGGACCGGTGAGTTTTCATCCCAAGATGGCGTATGACGCCACGTTCCACAAGTCGACCCGAAAGCTCGGCGACGACGGTCCGCCGTTCGTGTTCACGCCAGAGCATCGTGCCCAGCTCGACGAGATCCTGACCAGGTATCCGCCCGAGCAGAGCCGGTCGGCCGTACTGCCCGCGCTCTACCTCGTGCAGCGTCAACAGGGTTACATCACCGGCAACTCGATGCGGACCGTCGCGGACGCCCTGCGGATTACTCCCGCGGATGTGGAAGACGTCGTGAGCTATTACACGATGTTCTACCAGAAGCCGGTCGGCAGGTTCGTGTTGAGCGTGTGTCGAACGTTGTCATGCGCCGTGAACGGTGCCGAACGTGTCACCGAAGAGATTTGTCACGCCCTCCACATCAAGCCAGGCGAGACGGATGCAAGTGGAACCTTCACGCTCGTCGAGGTCGAGTGTCTCGGTGCGTGCGACCGTGCTCCAGTCATCATGGTGAACGACGCGTGGCAGGAGCTGCAGCGTCCCGACGACGTTCCGAAACTGCTCGACACGCTGCGGACGAAGGGCGAAGCCGGGCTGACGGGCTGCGTCCACGTCGTGGAGAAACAGTGAAGGCGATGGGCGCGTTGACAGTTAGCGAGTTGAGTTGGAGAAACACAGTTGGAGAATTGGAGAATTGGAGAATTGGAGAGTTGGTGAGTCTGGGGGTGCAACTGACAGCCCCCAGGATCGCCGGAATTCGACTCACCAATTCTCCAAATCGCCAATTCGCGAATTGATTAATTGGTTCGAGACAGCCTGATGGATCCGATTCTCACGAAGTACGTTCGCGAGCCGAACTCGTTCACGCTCGACTTCTACGTGCAGCACGGGGGGTACGACGCGCTGAAGAAGACGCTCGCGTCGCATACGCCAGACCAGATTGTCGACATGGTGAAGGCGTCCGGTCTGCGTGGCCGCGGCGGCGCGGGCTTCCCGACGGGCATGAAGTGGCAGTTCGTCGACAAGAAGTCGGGCAGGCCGCGCTACATCGCCTGCAACGCGGACGAGAGCGAGCCAGGCACGTTCAAGGACCACCTGCTCATGGAGCGCAACCCGCACCTGCTCATCGAGGGGTGCGCGATCGCCTGCTACGCGATTGGCGCGAAGGTGGCCTACATCTACATTCGCGGCGAGTTCTTTCATGTGCAGGAAGTGCTCGAGCGCGAGATCGCCGCCGCACGTGCGAAGGGCTATCTCGGCACCAACATCTTCGGCTCGGGGTTCGACTGCGAGGTCTACGTGCACCGCGGAGCGGGCGCGTACGAGGCGGGCGAGGAAACGGCGCTGCTCGAGTCCCTTGAAGGGAAGCGCGCGCAACCGCGCAACAAGCCGCCGTTCCCGGCTGTCGTTGGACTCTACAACTGCCCGACCGCCGTCAATAACGTCGAGACCCTGGCCAATGTGCCGCTCATCGTGCAGAACGGACCCGAGTGGTTCGCGGCGCTTGGTCCCGAGAAGAACGGCGGACCGAAGCTGTACTGCTTCAGTGGCCACGTGAAGCGGCCTGGTGTCTACGAAGCGTCGATGGACACGAGCCTGCGCGAGCTGATTTTCGGCGAGCAGTACTGTCAGGGAATGCGTGACGGCCGGACGCTGAAGGCCGTCATCCCCGGTGGCTCGTCGGTGCCGATTCTGATGCCTGACCAGCTCGATGTTCCTGCCAGCTTCGACGGCATTGTCAAGGCCGGCTCGATGCTTGGGTCCGCTGGCGCAATCGTGCTCGACGACACGACCTGCATGGTGTGGCTCGCGCAGAACCTTCTGCACTTCTATAAGCACGAATCGTGCGGCAAGTGCACGCCCTGCCGTGAAGGGACCGACTGGCTCTTCAAGCTGCTCGCGAAGATCGAGGGTGGCCAGGGCACGATGCGCGACATCGATCTGCTGCTCAGCGTGTCGAACAACGTCGGCGGCAAGACCTTGTGCGCGTTCGGCGACGCCGCGGTGACGCCGGTGCTCACCACCATCAAGCACTTCCGCCATGAGTACGAGGCGCACGTGCGCGAAGGCCGCTGCACGCTTTCGGCCGACTGGCGCGCTCGCCAGCCCGTGGGAGCGCACTAGATGTTCGCGTTCCTCAGCAGCAACTCGTTCTTCATTGCGCAGATCGGCATCTGCGTCGTCGTCTGGGTGGCCCTGCAGTTGTCCGCTGCCGTCATGGTGTACATGGAGCGGAAGGTTGCGGCCTATCTGCAGCAGCGTGTCGGACCGACACGAACCGGTTACGCCGGTCTGCTGCAGCCGATTGCCGACGTGGTGAAGCTGCTGTTCAAAGAGGAGCTTCGTCCCGCCGCTGCAGACCCTCTGCTCTTCGCACTCGCGCCGATCATTGCTGCCACGGCTGCCTTTGCCGCGTTCGCCGTCGTTCCCTTCGGCGGCACGACGACGCTGCTCGGGCTGCTCAGTGAACCACTCGCGCTCGGCGTTGCCGACGTCAACGTGGCCATCCTGGTGGTGTTCGCCATCACGTCGATGGGCGTCTACGGCATCGTGTTGGCCGGCTGGAGTTCGAACAGCAAGTACTCGTTGCTTGGTGGGCTTCGCTCGTCGGCCCAGATGATCAGCTACGAGCTGTCCTACGGCATGGCGCTGGCCGCGGTGTTGGTCCTGGCCAACTCCATGTCGCTGCGCGACATTGTCAACGCGCAATCGGGAAGCCTGTTCGGCATCATCCCGCAATTCCGCTGGTTCGTGTTCTTCCAGCCGCTTGGCTTCCTGATCTTCTTCACGGCCGGCATTGCGGAAACCAACCGCGCGCCTTTCGACTTCCCTGAAGCGGAGCAGGAACTCGTCGCGGGCTATCACACCGAGTACAGCTCGATGAGCTTCGGCATGTTCTTCCTTGCCGAGTACATCAACATGGTGACGGTGTCGGCGGTGGCGACCGACCTCTATCTCGGAGGCTGGTGGTTCCCGTTCATTCCTGAGTCGTTCGGCTGGTTGGCGTTCCTGGCCAAGACCGGCTTCCTGCTGTTCTTCTACATCTGGATGCGGTGGTCGTTGCCCCGGTATCGCTACGACCAACTGATGTCGTTCGGCTGGAAGGTGTTGCTGCCGTTGTCGGTGCTGAACCTGCTCGTCACGGCCGCTGCCGTGCTGTATTTCGGACTCTGACGATCATGCTGTTCTACTTCTTCGGAGCCGTTGCCGTCATCGCCTCGCTGCTCGTCATCGCGCAGCGCAACCCGGTGTACAGCGTGCTCCTGCTGATCGCATCCTTCGGGGCGCTGTCGGGCCTCTACATCCTGCTCGACGCCCCGTTTGCCGCAGTTGTCCAAATCATCGTGTACGCCGGCGCGATCATGGTGCTCTTCCTCTTCGTCGTGATGCTGCTCAACGCGCCGCACGAAGAGACCGACTTCGACGAACGGACGCATCCGCTGCTCAGACCGGGGCCCATGCGTTTCGGTGCGGTGCTTGCGGTGGCCCTCATTGCAGAACTGGCGTGGGCGCTGTCGCGCTCGGGGTCCAGCACCACGTTCTCGACA
>JBEBGB010000763.1:0-2608 GCA_040081675.1 Vicinamibacterales bacterium | reverse complement strand
CGTGTCTTCCGTTCGTCTCCGCGACCTCTGTGGTAGTGCTCTAGTCTTGAAGCACCCTTAATTTAATCGTCGACTGGCGTGACCGCAAAGCGATAGCCGACCCACGGCTCGCTCAGCAGATATCGCGGATGTGCGGGATCGGGTTCGATTTTCTTGCGGAGCAGCGCCACCAGCGTCCACAAGTGTTCCGGCTGTTCGACCGCGTTAGGCCCCCACACCGCCTTGAGCAGCGCACGGTGCGTCAGCACCCGGTCGTGATTGCGCGCCAGCAGCGAGAGCAGTTCGAATTCCTTCGGCGTGAGCCGAAGTTCGACGTCGCCGCGAAGCACGCGTCGCCGGTCGTAGTCGATGGCGAGATCTCCGGCTCGAAAGAGCCCCTTCTCTGTCTCGTCAGCATCCATCACACGGCGCAGCGCCACGCGAATGCGTGCGAGGAGTTCCTCCGGACTGAATGGCTTCGTGACGTAGTCGTCGGCGCCGAGGTCGAGGGCGTTCACCTTGTCGGTGTCGTTGCCACGCGCAGACAAGACGATGATGGGTAGCTTTGATGTGAGCCGAACGCGACGACAGACCTCGGTCCCTTCCAGGTCGGGCAGGCCGAGGTCCAGCACGATCAAGTGAGGTTCGCGGTCAGCGACCATGCGAAGCGCTTCATTACCGGTGCTTGCGACATCCACCTCATAACCGCGCGATCGCAGCAGCGGCGCCAACGTGCGCTGAATGGCAACCTCGTCGTCGACGAGGAGAAGTCTGGCGGGGTTGGTCATGCGGGTTCTTCGGCTGTCTCCGTGTCAGCTGGCCTCGACACGGGAATCACGATGGTGAACTGCGCGCCTCCGTCCTGGCAATTCTCGGCCCAGACATGGCCGCCGATCACGGCAAGGAGTCCGCGCGCGATCCACAAGCCCATTCCCGTGCCGGACGTACGCAGGCTGCCGGCCTGTCCTCGGTAAAACCGATCGAAGAGACGCGGCAAATCCGCAGCTGCGATTCCGGGCCCGCGATCGCGAACACGGACGGTCAAGCCTTCGTCCGTCACGCCAGCAGACAGGTCGATCGACGAAGAGGCCGGTGCGTACTGGGCGGCATTCTCGAGAAGGTGAGCGACTGCTGTGGCGGCCAGCCGCGGATCGACGTGAACGGGCACGTCGAGGTCGATGGTTTCATGGACGTCGTGGCCTCGAAGTACGCCGGCGACCTGATCGCGTGCGGCGGCCACGATTTCCGATGGATGTGTGCGTCGCGCCTCTGTCGCCACAGCGCCGGCATCAATCCGCGCCATCTCGACAATGTTCTGGAACAAACGTCCCAACCGTTCGACTTCGGTGAGGATCAGGCCGGTCTGTTCATCGCGCTGCTCTGATGACAACTGAGGACCCTGGAGGTTCGCTGCGGCCAGGCGGATGGACGTCAGCGGGGTGCGCAGGTCGTGTCCGAGCGACGCCAACAGCGCGGTCTTCAGCTGCTCGCTCTGGCGGGTCAGTTCCGCGGCCTTGCGCTCGTCCAGAAAGTGCGCCCGCTCGATGGCAATTGCGGCGATGCCCGCGAGCGCGTCCAGCGTCCCCGCTTCGACCGCTCGTCCTGAGGTGGCAAGCAGGCCGACCGGCTTCGTGTCGCTGCGAAGCGGCACAAGGTCGACCTGCTGAGCGCCAACCGTCACGGTGTCGTGGCCGGAATAGGAGCGGGAGTACGCGTCGAACTCGATCGACCGTTGCGCGGCGGAGAACGCAGTCCAGAGACGCTGTTTGTCGAGGACGATGGTGCCTGGGCCCGAGGTGAAGATGTCCCAGTCGGTTGCATGCGGGAGGGCGATTGCGACGAACTCGAGATCGAACCGGCGCCCGATGGAACGCGCGAGTGTTGCGACCGCATCCCGACTGTCGGTCATCATCATCACATCGCGACTGAGATCGAACAGGCGCGCAAGTTCATCTCGCCGAACCAACGCTTCCTGCTCCCGCGACCGCACACGAGCAGACAGATTGCTTGCCACGAGGCTGACGGCCAGGAACGCGAAGAGCGCGACCCAATTCTGCGGGTCCGCAATGGTGAACGTGCCAACCGGGGGCAGAAAGAAGAAGTTGAAGCAGAGCATGGCCACGAGCGACGTCGCCACCGCCACCCATAAACGAGAGGTTGCGGCCAGGACGAGAACCACCATGAGCAACGTCGTCGACACCGTTGCAGGGTTCTCTACGTGGAGCCACTGAACGTAGAGCGTCGTCACGGCGAGAACCGCAGTCACGCCAAGAGTCAGATTCCTGATGCTCTCAGAGCGCAAGGGCATTGGCGGCATCATAGCTGACCGCTCACTGACCAGGCGCTTCAGCGCCAGTACTGAGACCAACGCTCGCATACGTGGTGTGCGTATTCGCGGCGCACCGATGCATACTGACGCCGTGCGTCACGCGTCTTCGGCCGTTGCCACGTCCGACGACTGCGGACCCGGGGCACCTTCGGCGCCAGACGAGGACTTATGAATCTGAGTGGCTTTCAGACCCGACCTGCGGAGTTCTCGCATCTGTCGCTTCGCGACTTGCTCGCGGCGCGCGACCTGTATCACGTCTTCCTGATGCAACACCCGAATGTGGTTGCGACCGCGGTTGGT
>JBEBGB010000762.1:0-2608 GCA_040081675.1 Vicinamibacterales bacterium | reverse complement strand
ACAATGAAAGGCCGAATGACGACGCGTATCGCTTGTGTGGCTTGCCTCCTGGCTTGCCTGGTGTCGGTCGATTGCAAGGGCAAGGACACCACGCCGACAGGCCCGACGGATCCGACGACGCCGACGACGCCGACGACACCCACCACACCGACGACACCGACCACGCCGTCCACACCGGTGCTGACCGAGATTCTCACTGACCCGCTCACTGGGCGTCAGCTGTTTCCGACGGACAATTGGTGGAATCAGAACATCTCGAACGCGCCCATCGATCCGGGTTCGGCGGGCTACATCAATTTCATCGGTCGGACTCGCCAGGCCCATCCAGACTTTGCTGCTCCGCCCTTCGGTATTCCCTACTTCAGCGTCAGCGGCTCGCAGGCGAAGGTACCGGTCACGTTCTTGGAAGGCGCCTCCGAGAGCGATAACGGGTTTCGGGGAGAGAACGGATATCCCATCCCGGACGCAGCGAAGACGCAGGCGCATTTCATCGAGGGCGACGTCCCGGGTGGTGGATCCGGCGGCGACGATCACATGCTCATCGTCGACCGCGATCGGTGGGTGCTCTATGAGTTGTACCAAGCCCATTGGAATGGATCGCGACAGCGGTGGGAGGCTGGCTCCGGCGCGATCTTCGATCTGTCGTCCAACGCGCGCCGGCCGGAGGGCTGGACCTCCGCTGATGCCGCTGGCCTGGCCATTCTGCCGGGCCTCGTCCGATACGACGAAGCCATGAGTGGGCCCATCAAGCACGCACTTCGCCTGACTGTCCGGGCCACCAACGGTTACGTGTTCCCGGCATCGCATGAAGCCGGTGGCACGTCGGGCGCGCTGCCGATGGGCGCGCGCCTGCGACTCAAGGCGTCGAAGGATCTGTCGCCCTATCCGGCCTACATCCAGAACATGTTTCGCGCGATGCAGACCTACGGTTTGATCGTCACCGACAACGGAAGCGACATGTACATCACGGGCACCATGGATCCGCGCTGGAACAACTTCGAGCTGAATCCGGCGTTTCGCGATCTGACACCGGCCGACTTCGACGTCATCCAGCTTGGGTGGCGCTGAGAGTCAGTTCTCGTAGTGCTCGTCAGCCCAGACAAAGGGCGTCTGCCTGTTCTGCTGCAGTTGATCGCCAGGCGGTGGTCTGAGTTCATCCGAGAAGCCTCGCAGCGTTCGATGAATCGTCGGCTCCGCCTTCTGAATCTTGCCTTGCTTGTCGATGACCAGCCTCGCAACCGCGTGCTGCAACAGGAATAGATTACCCTCAGAGTTCATCGTCGCCAGGCGCATGCCGATAAAGGCGCCGCCCTGCGACTTGACGTGCGCACGTTCGGCACTCTTGGGATCGAGCAGCGTCGACAAACGCACCAACTCCACACCGCCCGCTCGCACAACCATCGGCGTCTTCGGCTCCGTGACGGGAATGGCTGGATCCACGCGCGCCGTCAGTGCTTCGAACTCGGACTTGCCACCCTCTCGTGTCGTCCACAGCGCAGGCTCGACTCTGAGCACCGCCGCATCCCGATTGCCCGGGTTCGACAGCGCGACGATCATGTAGAGTTCGCCGAGATTGGTGCTGTAGGACACCTCGGTCACGGTGACGTCCAGTTGCTGACTGACGTAGAGGTAGCTTCGATAGAAGTTGTACAGCGACAGTGCAAGCGCCACGAGTGTGGCAACCGCCGTCAGGTTCAGCCAGTCCTGAAACTTCGCTCGAATTGCCGATTGACCGCCGTTGTCGCTCATGAGATCTCCGGTACGGTTCGATCGAATGCTAGACCGCAAGCCACGTGCCGGCCGAGAGACTCGCGCCGATCAATGCACTAAGATCCGGTCGCCGACGGTCCTCGATGTTCAAGCTCGATTTCATCAACACGGTAGCATTCGGCGGCGTGGTGCTGTTCGCGGGATATGCCATCCGCCGACTGGTGCCCGCGCTCGCGCGCTACAACGTGCCCGCACCGGTCATTGGCGGTCTCCTCGTGGCAACCGCAACGACGATCGCACGCAGCCGCGGGACCGATCTTGTCACCTTCGACACGCAGCTGCAGGCTCCGCTGATGATCGCGTTCTTCACGACGATCGGCTTTGGCGCGAGCCTCTCGCTGCTTCGGGTTGGTGGTCCGCAGGTTCTGCTGTTCTCTCTGCTCTGCACGGTGCTGGCCGTCTTTCAGAACCTGATCGGCGCCGGACTCGCGTGGATGATGGGACTTCATCCGCTGTTCGGCGTTTTGAATGGCTCGGTCACACTGACCGGAGGGCCGGCCACCGGACTCGCGTTCGCGCCGTTGTTCGAACAGGCCGGTGTGCCTGGTGCCTCGAGCGTGGCCGTGGCCGCGGCAATGGTGGGCATCGTGTCCGGCGGTCTCATTGGCGGACCCATCGGCACCTGGCTGGTTGAACGACACAAGCTTGCCGTGTCACGAGGGACGGCGGCACGGACAGCCGATGGACAACTGGCTACAGAAATTGTGGAGGAGCAACTCCACGATCCAGTCACGCACGCACCGTCCGGTGAGGACGAAGAATCCTACGCGCTCCTCAAGGCCATCGTCGTTGTTCTCGTGGCCATGTGGGTGGGGTCGTGGGTGAGCGGACGCCTGCA
>JBEBGB010000761.1:0-2608 GCA_040081675.1 Vicinamibacterales bacterium | reverse complement strand
ATCGAGCTGCTCCCGGTCATGGAGCATCCGTTCACGGGGTCGTGGGGTTACCAGGTGATCGGGTTCTATGCTCCAACCAGCCGTTACGGCACGCCGGAGGACTTCAAGTACTTCGTCGATCGTTGCCATCAGGCCGGCATCGGCGTGCTGCTCGATTGGGTGCCTGGGCACTTTCCAAAAGATGCCCATGGCCTCGCGCGCTTCGATGGCACCGCGCTGTACGAGCACGCGGATCCACGGCAGGCCGAGCAGCCAGACTGGGGCACCCTGGTCTTCAACTACAGCCGTCACGAGGTGCGTAATTTCCTGCTGTCGAACGCGCTCTTCTGGCTCGAGGAATACCACATCGACGGCTTGCGCGTGGACGCGGTCGCCTCGATGCTGTATCTCGACTACTCGCGCAAGGAAGGCGAGTGGGTACCGAACGTCCACGGCGGGCACGAGAACCTCGACGCGATCGATTTTCTGCGACGCCTCAATGCGCTCACGCACAGCGAGCATCCGGGCACGATCATGGCGGCCGAGGAGTCGACCTCGTTTGCGGGCGTCAGCCGCCCGGTGCATCTGGGCGGCCTGGGCTTCACCTACAAGTGGAACATGGGGTGGATGCACGATGTGCTGCAATACGCCCACACCGACCCGGTCTATCGGCCGTGGTCGCACAACCTGCTGACGTTTTCGATCCTCTACAACGACTCGGAGAACTTCATCCTCCCGTTCTCGCACGACGAAGTCGTGCATGGGAAGGGTGCGATGCTCGACAAGATGGCCGGCGACGCGTGGCAGAAGCGCGCCACGCTTCGGACGCTGTACGGTTTCATGCTCGGACACCCTGGTAAGAAGCTGCTGTTCATGGGCAGCGAGTTCGGCCAGTGGCGCGAGTGGAATCACGACCGCAGCCTCGACTGGCACCTGCTCGACGATCCCGCGCATCAGGGCCTTCGACGCTACGTGCAGGAGCTGAATCGCTTGCTGCGCAGCGAGCCTGCGCTCTACGACAACGATTACAGCGGGATGGGCTTCCGCTGGATCGACTGCACCGACCACGCGAACAGCATCGTGTCTCTGATACGCACTGCACGCGATTCGAGCTCCGTGGTGATGGCGTTCAACTTCACGCCCGTGCCTCGCCATGGATATCGACTCGGTGTTCCATCGCCAGGCTTCTACGCCGAGCTCTTGAACAGTGATGCGGCGCTGTTCGGCGGCAGCGATCTGGGTAATGGTGGCGGCGTGCCGAGCGAGCCGGTTGCTGCACATGGCTTCGAGCATTCGCTGCAACTCACGCTTCCGCCACTGGGCTGCCTGCTGCTGAAGGCTCGTTGACGTGGCGCGGTCGCAGCCGCTCCGAGCGTCTCGCGTGACCGCTGCGACACTGGCCACGCTCGCGGCGTTCACCGACGTCCTCGCCTACTCGATCGCCGTGCCGGTGCTGCCTGATCTGAGCCGACGGGCCGGTGCATCCCCGACGATGATCGGGTTCCTGTTCGCCGCGTTCGGTGTGACGCTGCTCGCGACCTCGGTGCCGATGGGCGCGCTGTCCGACAAGCTCGGTCGCCGTGGACCGCTCATTGCCGGTGCTGCGGCGCTGACGCTGTCCACGCTGCTCCTCGCGTTTGCCAACACCCTGCCGTGGCTGTTCCTGGCTCGCCTTGTCCAAGGTTCAGCCGATGCCGTGACGTGGGTTGTCGGCCTGGCGCTCATCGCCGACCTGTTCGAGGCCGACGAGCGCGGACGAGTGATGGGCCTCTTCATGGGCGGCACCACCGTCGGCTTCATGCTGGGGCCATCGCTCGGCGGCTGGCTCTACGAAGTGGGGGGACCGCGTCTGCCGTTTCTCGCGGTCGCCGCGCTCGCTGCCGTCTGCACGCTTGGCTTCGTCTGGATGAAAGCGCCCGCGCAGCTGGAACACGGCGAATACGCCACGCTGCGACAATTGCTTCGTGTGAGGGCCGTCGCGATCTGCGGGTTGGCCGTCACGCTCGGCGGCGGCACGCTCGCCATGCTCGAGCCCACGATGGCGCTGTTTCTTGCGGAACACATCGGACTTGGCCCCGCGCGCATCGGTCTGGTCTTCGGCTCGTCGGCGGTGACAGCCGCGATCCTTCATCCCATCGCCGGACGCATTGCCGACCGCAAGGGTGGACGCTGGTTGATGCACGCCGGTCTCATTGGTATGGCCGTGATGTTGCCGTTGCTCAGTCGAATCGACAGCTTTCGGAGCGCGGTGGCGACGAACGTGGTGTTCACGCTGGCCATCGCTGGCATGATCACCCCGTCACTGACCTACATGGCCGACGCGACGTCGCAGGCGGGCGTGAAGTCGTTTGGTGTAGCCTTCGGCGTGTACAACGTCGCCTGGGCGCTCGGCCTGCTCGTGGGGCCTTCGCTCGGTGGCGCTGCCTACGAAAGATTGGGCTTCCCTACACTGACCTTGGTGTGGGCTGCCGTTTTATTCCCGTTGACCCTGCTGGCGGCGCGGGCTCGAACCGATACAATGGGGAATTCTTCGTCGTAAGACGATGTGTTGGAGGTTTTGTATGACCCGTACACGCACCGTGTTCGTCTGCGCTCTTTCTGCCAGCCTGGCCTTCGCCGCGACCACCGC
>JBEBGB010000760.1:0-2610 GCA_040081675.1 Vicinamibacterales bacterium | reverse complement strand
CAGGTGGCGGAGCTGCCGCTTCAGTTGCCTCGACCCAAGATCGATCGTCCCAGCAGCGACCCTCTGGTGCCACCGAAGCGCCGCTCGAGTTCGTGTGCGAAGAAGACGTGCGCCTGGCTCTTCGAGACGGTCGAAAGCTGACTGTGTCAGAACGCGCAATCGTGACACCGTCCGCGCGAGACCTCGCCGAGCGGACTGACGTGCTCTTTGTCGCACCCTGGCGTGGGTGATCAAACCGCTTCACGCTGAGCCGATTGGACTTAGTGTTGACCAGCCACCTCTCAGGTGGTAGCATCTCCCGACCGTGAAGACTGTGCCGCACCGCTTGGAGCGGAGGCACACCCGCTCGAAGCCCAGATGAGGTTCAGTGAACCGTCGCTGAACTTGCACGAACCGGAACCGTTCGCGGAACCGGAGCCCCCAATGGTGGGGGCGACTTACGATGCGCGGCCACGTTGGGTGCGCGCGATTTCGGAGCGCCCGATGGACCGACGAACAGCGATGCCCCTGGTCGTGCTCACGCTGCTGCCGCTTGTGGCCGCATGCGGTTCAGCCGTACGACAGGCGCCCGTTGTGATGCTCGCCTCTCCGCCCGCTCTGCCTCAGGCAACCGAAGTCGGGCGTCCCGCTTCCCCACCCACAGATCCGGTGCTGACGCTGCTGGCCGAGTCGGATCGACATTTCAGGGCCGGGCAGGCCGAACTCGAGGCCGGACATGTCGGCGGTGCGCGAGGAGAGTTCGACCGCGCCGTCAATGTGCTGATCGAGTCGCCGTACGGCGGCCGGACCGAACCACGCATTCGTGAGCAATTCGATCGTCTGGTCGACCGGATCAGCACCTACGAGGTGCGCGCCCTCGCCCAGGGCGACGGCTTCACCGAGAAGCGCTACGAACCCGCGTCCATTGACGAGCTTCTGGCGATGTCGGCCACACTCGTTCAGCCGGAGCCAAGCCCAGCGGTCGAGGATACGGTCAAGACCGACGAGCAGATTACCGAGCACGACATCCCGATTCCGCTCAATCAGCGCGTGCTGTCGTTCATCGAGCTCTTCCAAGGCAGGCTTCACGAGTTCCTGGAGGATGGCCTCCAGCGCGGCGCGAAGTACCTCCCGATGATTCAGAACGTGTTCCGAGCCGAGGGGCTTCCGCTCGATCTGGCCTACGTGCCGCTCGTGGAGAGTGCGTTCAAACCAAACGCCCTCTCGCGCGCTCAGGCCAAGGGTGTCTGGCAGTTCATGCGCGGAACCGGCATCGAGAACGGGCTTCGGCAGGATTGGTACATCGACGAACGTTCCGACCCCGAGAAGGCGACGATAGCGGCGGCCAAGTACCTGAATACGCTGGCCAACATGTTCAGCGGCGACTGGCACCTGGCCCTGGCGTCCTACAACAGTGGTCCGGGACGGGTGCAACGCGCCCTGCGCAGCGGACGGGTCAACAACTACTGGACCCTCGCCGCCAATCCGCGGCTGCTGCCGAGAGAAACCCGGGACTACGTACCCATGATTCTCGCGGCCATCGTCATCGCCAGGAACCCTGTGCAGTACGGCTTCGATCTCATGCCGACCGAGCCGCACGCCTACGACACGGTCACGCTTCCACGTCCGGCGGATCTTCGTTTGATTGCCGAATGGGCGGATACGACCATCGACGTCATCCAGTCGCTCAATCCGGAACTGCGCCGGTGGACGACACCGATTCGAGACGCCGCCTACACCTTGAAGGTCCCCGTCGGCACCGCTGATGTCGTCCGCGCAAGACTCGACGACACCTCGACCCGTGAACTGGCCTCACTGCGGTGGTACACCGTGAAGCCTGGCGACACGCTCGCCACCGTCGCCAGGTCGTTGCGCGTCAGTCGAACAGACCTCGCCGCGGCGAACTACCTGGGCTCGACGTCGCGCGTGAAACCTGGTTCCAAGCTCATGGTGCCGCACGAGTCGACTGTGCTCATGGCGGCCCGTGCCGATCGCCCCATCCCCGCCACCGAGTCTCGTTCGATCGTAGCCAACGCCGTTGTTCCGGCGATGTCGACCTCCACCACGGGCGACCGGGTCAAGGTCACCTACAAGGTGAAGTCAGGCGACACGCTGGGCTCCATCGCACGCGTGTTCAACACCAGCGTGAATCTCATTCAGAGCTGGAACCGCCTTCCGAACACGAAGCTCAATATCGGCGACCGACTGACGATCTACACCGCGCAGCGCCACTGAATCGCCCCGCCGACTCATCGGGAACTGACCATCACCCGAGAAATTCAGTTACCGATCGGAGAAATGAAACGCAAAGAGCGCTAACACGGAGTGCCAAGAGGTAAGAGTGAGAGCACGGAGACTTAACGCGGTCAAATCGAGGCGACCGTGACCTCCTCCGTATTACTCCGTGGCCTCCGTGTTGGATCTTTTCGTCTCCCTGCAGATTCTGCCTCCCAACCACTCGCCAAGCGCTGCGTTCTCTGCCGCTCGTGAGGCGCTGACCAAGCAGAACGCCCCAGTTTCATTGCCCTTTTTGCGCGGGGCGCTCCTTGCAACGGCAGCGACTCATGCTCGCGACGCTGCGAACGGCTGCGCTCTACGGTGTCGAGGCCTGCCCGGTGCAGGTGGAGGTGG
>JBEBGB010000759.1:0-2610 GCA_040081675.1 Vicinamibacterales bacterium | reverse complement strand
GCCTGGAGCAGCCTAGTGTCGGCGAAGCGAAGCGAGCCGATCTGTTGTAGAGGTAGGCAGTGTATTGGATTGTGGGCTGTTGGATTTTCTCTATCGGTTTTGCGGGGGTGCGGGGGGCAGCGCCCCCCGCCCTCTGAAGAGGGCGTTCGCACTGTCGTGGTGGTGATCGAACGTGCGTTCAGCCGGTGCGTACCAGGACGCGCCTGAACAGGGCCTGCCGGGCCTGGTTGAGCTCCTCGGCCTTCTGCACGTCGGTGAGCGCGCGCGCCAACACATGCAAGCCTTCGAGAGTGACGCCCACTCTCAGGAACTGCGCTGCTTCGGGCAGGCTGCTCAGCTTGTCCAGTGGGGTCATCGCGTCCCTGGCTCGGTATACCCGCTTGATACGCCCCGGCTTCTTGGGATCGGGCAGCTCGGTGGCGAACAGGCAGGGCCGGTGGAAGTTAAGGAACGGGTTGAGGTACTCGGCGCAGAAGGCGTTCATACGCGCTGCGTGGGGCTGCGCGATGTGCGCGTAGCCAAAGAGCTTGCGCACCACCGCGCCGTTCTTGGTCTCGACCAGGCCGTTGTCGTTGCTGTGTCGCGGGCGGCTGCGGGTGAACTCGATGCGTAGTTTGTCGAGCATGCGGGCGACCCTGTGGTTGACGTACTCGCTGCCGTTGTCGGCGTGAAAGCCAAGGATCTCAAATGGAAACTGCGCCAGCATCTGCCGGATGACCGGCAGCAGGTACGCCTCGGAGATCGTTTGTACGGTAGCCACCACCTGCCACTGCGTGACGCAGTCGACCGCGTTGATGTGGTACACGCCCTTGGTGCCGTCCCAGTCACCCTGGTGGACGCTGTCGATGCGGATGAACCCCGGGCGGCCCTCGGGTGAGGGGGCGCGACGTACGCCGATCGTCACTGCCTTGGTGGGCCGGGTCTTGGTCAGCGCCACGCGCTGCCTCCGGTAGCCCGCACTGTTACGCAGGTTGTACAGATGACCCACCGAGATCGAACCCAGCCGCGCGAAGCGCGGGTCGCCGAAGACATCGCGTTGGCGGCGCAGCACGCAGGCCGTGGCTGGGCCCGATAGCGTTCCCAGGGCGCGGTCGACATCACCCAGCAACGCCACGTCGGCGTCCGTGTAATGCCGCGCGTAGGCATGCTCCGGGGCGCGGTAACGCTTGACCAAAGGTTTGTCCCTGCCGGTCAGCCACGTGGCGACCAGCCGCTTCACCTGCGCGCGGCTGTAGCCGCTCAGCCGCTGCAGGTACATCAGCACCACGCCCCGGTCAGGGCGTTTCTTTAGTCTGTTGTAGTCAATTCGTCGCAGCACCGCGCCAATCCAGCCGTAGCGATCCTGATCGTCCCCCGCCTGGCGAAACTCCAGAGCCTGCGTTCCAGCCAACACCTGGAGCATCTGCTCCACGGTACGTACCTGCGCTTCGTTCATGTCGATCACCATCCTTCGGATGATCGACTCGCCCCGCCCGGCGGCTCCCCTTGAGCCCCCAATTCCCCTTGCCCAGATCCTCTCCAGGCTCATACCTCATTGGAATGTCGAGCCTTCCTCCAGGCTCATACCTCGTTGGAAAAGACTTCCGGTGGACGCTCGCATGCGAGCAGAGTAATCTTCCGAGCCGCACATTCCATCGGAATCTGGCGCCCAGGCGGCGCTGAAGAATGGCAGTACCAGCCAGCAGATGGAACCAATCAGTATCAACCGCGCGACACAGGAGACAGCCATGGCACTCAAAGGAATCAGCCGCATGATCGACGGCGACGGACACGTGCTCGAGGACATGCAGGCGATCATCAAGTACCTGCCCGTCGAATGGAAGGACAACACGACGACCCGCGTGCTCGGCGTCTTCCCGGGGCTGGACCACATGCACAACATCCTGGCGCGCAATCCGCCCGGATCGTTCGAATCCCAGGGGGTCGAAGGCTGGAGCAGATTTGCGGACGAACTCGGGCTGGACGCGGCCATTCTCTACCCGACGGCGGGCCTGGCGTACGGCAAGATGATCGACATCGACTACGCGATCGGCGCCGCCCAGGCCTACAACAACTGGCTGTCCGATGCCTACTGCCGCAAGGACTCGCGCCTGAAGGGAATCGGACTCATCCCGATGCAGGATCCCGCCGCCGCGTGCGTGGAACTGCGCCGCATGGTCAAGGAACTCGGCTTCGTGGGCGCCTTTGTACCGTCGACCGGCCTGAAGTCGCACATGGGCGACAAGATTTACTGGCCGATCTACGAGGAAGCCGACCGGCTGGGGTGTGCGCTGGGCATACACGGCGGCGCGCACAGCTCGCTTGGCATGGACCAAATGAATGTGTTCGCAGCGGCTCACGCGCTCGGCCATCCACAGGGCATCGCCATAGCGTTTGGCAGCCTGGCCATGAACGGGATCTTCGAGCGCTTTCCGAACGCGCGCTTCGGCTTCATGGAGGGCGGCGTGGGCTGGTTCATCATGGCGATGGAGCGCCTGGAAGGATCGTACAACGCCTTCACTCCCTACGACCCGCGCGGCGAGTTCATCAAGCTGCGCGACGGCGAATCCGTTTCGGCATACCTGGTGCGCCAGATCAAGGCCGGCAGGATATTCGTTGGCGTAGAAGGAG
>JBEBGB010000758.1:0-2616 GCA_040081675.1 Vicinamibacterales bacterium | reverse complement strand
AGCGGCTCCAGGCATCGCAGAATGGAGCCGCAGGTTACTGGGGAGACTGTCACCCATCAGGGGTGACTAAAGTGTGACCAATCAGGGGTGACTGTACCGTTCGCCTTCTAACAAAGGTTTGGAGCTGACGCGGTAAGCGGGCAGGTCCGCACAGCTCGGCTTGCACCTCGCTGCGCGGTGCAGCCATGTTGCTCGCGCAGCTCAAACCCAAATCGTTAGGCGTCGCACTGCCCTCGACGCGCCCGCTACATTCATCGGTATCCCGATGCTCGACGCGCTGCCTCCCTCCGTTCTGTGCCTGCGTTGCGCCGCGCTACATCATCGCGGTGCCACCCCGCTCGTCTGTCCGGTTTGCGGCTTCGAGATCTCCCCGACGGACTATTCGGCGATTGAACGTTACGCGCGGGAGGCCGCGTATTTCGGCTATCTGTATCGGCAACAGTTCGAGAAGGACTTCGCGAAGAACCCCGAGAGTGAGATCCGGTATTACCTCGTCCCGCCGGGCGAAATTCTCACCTATCTCGCTTTGGTCGCTGTATCCGGAATCATCGGCGGCGCCAGTTGGGACCTTTGCAAGCTTGCGTTCCAACGCATCCGTGCTCGCCTGTCACCGACCGACGATGAGAGAGAATCAACGCTCAGAAGCGAACTCCGTGGCGAGGCCGTCGATCAATTCTTCGAGTACATGCGCGACTATCACGCTGGCCGCCTGGGTTCCTCAAATGAAGTCGCAGCGGCGGTCCGCGAGGAACGCCTGGCACATCGTCTGACGGAGCGCGTGACACCCCTCTTGCGGGCGCCGATGCCGGACGGCGTTGATCCCGAAAAGTTCATCGCCGACGCAATCGGCAAGATCGAAGATCCTCCTCGGCCCCAGCCTGAAGATTTGAGGAATTGCTGGAGCGAGATAGAGTCGTCTGACGACGAGCAAAAAGAAGAGTAGCGGCGACGCGAGCGACGCCTAACAGAGGTTTGGAGCTGACGCTTCGGTTAGCATGCGGGTTCGAGGCGTTCGCCTTGCAGCTCACGCCTCTCGGTCTGCACCTTGGCTCGCGCAGCTCAAACCCAAATCGTTATACCGCGCTACTCTTCTTCGGGCGCCGCTTCGCGTAATAGATCCCAGAACGCTCGTGGGCTGAGTATGCGGATGCTTACCGCAGACGTCATCTCCAAGAGGTCGCGATCGCCCGTCACGAGGACGTCAGCACTGCCCGCGACGGCTTGCTCAAGTACGGTCACATCGTCAGGGTCCCGAATCGACACCTGAAGTCGCGGTGCCTCTCCTATGACCTCGCCTTCCTCGCGAAGGAACTTATCGGTCTCCGTCGCGAGCTCCCGCGACGCCCCGAACTTCCTGACCAGTACTCGGTTGAGTTCCGCCAGCACTTTCTCCCCGACCACCAGCTCGTGCTCCGCAAGGATCACATGGAGCACGTCCGCGCAGAGGCCCCGCGTCGCGATAGCCGACGCCAGCACGTTCGTATCGAGGCAGACCCTCAAGAGACGTCGCGGAAAACGTCTTCGTCGGTGAGGTAGCCGCGCGCTTCAGCGAAGGGCATGATCCGTCGCCGCAGATCCTCGAATTGGGCCACCGCAAGCTGACGCTTCAGCGCCTCCCGCACGAACTCGCTCCGAGTACGCCCGCTTCGCTTCGCGGCCCGACTCAGTCGCCGTTCGAGCTTCGCGTCGAGCCGAATTGTCAGTGCCGAGGTCTTCATGTCATGCAATGTATGACGCCGGCGCGGTATAACAAGGGTTTGGACCTGACACTTCGGTCGACGTATCCGCGAGCAGCGTTCGCCTTGCAGCTCACGCCGCTCGGTCCGCATTTTGGCTCGTGCAGGTCAAACCCGAGTCGTTAGACAGAACTCGAGCGCCGGAGCCTCGTCAGCTCGCTCGCTGAGACCGAGCCAGGCCGAGGAAGACGAGAATCGCCTGGTTCATTCGCACGAGATCGCCCACCTCGAGCCGGCCGATCCGCGCGCCAAGCTTTTCCCTCGGCACGGTCGTCAGCTTGTCGACCATTAGCGAACTCGACTCGCGTAGGCCGCTCTCGTCACTCGCGTCAACGCGAACCCGGAACAGGGGCGCTTCGGTCGGATCCGTGGTGAAGAGGCAGATGGTGATCGAACGCGTACTGTCGAAATCATCATCCTGAACGATGACCGCTGGCCGGGGCTTACCGGCATAGTCCGCACCCCCGGAAACCGTCCACACCTCGCCTCGCTTCATGACTCGCCGCGATCAGAAACTGCCTCGACGAAGACCTGATCTTCTGTCTCGTAGTCACTGCGCGCGACCAGTCTGGACTGACGACGCGCCTCGGACCTGAAGGCTGGAGAGCGAACGTCGGGCACCCAGATCTGAATGGGCCGCAGTCCCTGCTTCCTCAGCCTCTCGCGATGAGCGCGCACCTTCTCCTTCGACCCCGGCCCCTTCGATCGCGGCATGCATCCTCCGTGGTTACATGTAACCTAGCGCGCGCCCAGGGGTGGCTCAAGCGCACAGTGCCGGCTGCGGTGTGAAAGCCGTCGAAACCAGTCGAGTAGGCTTCGCAATTCGCCGTTGAGGCACCCCGGGACGCATCGCCATGTTCTCCCATGCCCCGACCCACCA
>JBEBGB010000757.1:0-2619 GCA_040081675.1 Vicinamibacterales bacterium | reverse complement strand
GTCGATCACGTCGTCTGGCACTTTGAGGAAGTTGCGACCATAGGCTGGCGGCTTCGTCGGGAACGGCTGCGTCCTCGCGGTCTTCTCGTTAGGAATGTCGGATTGAGGAACCGGTCGCTCTTCGATGGGCCAGATCGGCTTACCTGTGACGCGGTCGAGCGCGTAGAGATAGGCCTGCTTGCTCGGAGAGATGACGGCCTTCACGGCACGACCATCCACGTTGAGGTCCATCAAGATTGGCGACGATGAGTTATCGAAATTCCAAATCGGATGGTGCACGT
The DNA here is from genome assembly GCA_040081675.1 of Vicinamibacterales bacterium. Lineage (GTDB taxonomy): Bacteria > Acidobacteriota > Vicinamibacteria > Vicinamibacterales > CAVVIG01 > CAVVIG01. The sequence goes on along the minus strand of JBEBGB010000757.1, from coordinate 2,338 downwards.
ACTGGTAATGCCACTTGCGCTGACCGGTTCGCAGGTCGACCGCAACCAGCGACTCAGCAAAGAGGTTGTCGCCCGGCCGGTGGCCGCCGTAGAAGTCCGACGAAGGCGTCTCGATGGGCAGATACGCCATGCCGAGATCCTCGTCGATCGAAATCTGCGTCCACACACCGGTGTTGCCGTTGACGGCCCACGAATCGTTCTCCCAGGTCTCGTTGCCAAGCTCGCCCGGACGTGGGATGGTGTTGAAGGTCCAGAGCAGCTTGCCGGTTTTCGCGTCGTAGCCGCGCACCAAACCCTTGGTGTTGTTGTGGGTGGGTACGGTCTGCCCTTCGCGGAAGGACGAACCAACGACGATCACGTCCTTGGCGATGGCAGGCGTCGAGTGAATGCCGATTTCACCGGTCTCGAGATCGATGGGCTGGCGGTTGCCGTAGAACACGCCCTGCTTGAGGTCGACCATGCCGCCGGTGCCAAACGACGAAATGATCGCTCCGGTCTTCGCATTCAGTGAAACCAGACGATAGCCCGTCGTCATGTAGACGATGCGGTCGTCGCCTCTGCCGTCGGTCCAATAGGACACTCCGCGGCCCGACAGCTGGCGCGGCGACACCACGGCGCGCTTTCCCTCGCGAACGCTGTGTGTCCACAGCACTTCACCGGATTTTGCGTCCAGTGCGACAACGGCGCGTCGTACGCCTGCCGTCGAGTAGAGCACACCCTTGATCATGATCGGCGTGCCTTCCAGCTTGAACTCGGGACGAGGACCAAAGCTGTCGGTCTTGAATCGCCACGCCACTTCGAGCTTGCTGAAGTTCGACGTGTTGATCTGATCGAGCGGCGAATAGCGCGTGCCTCGGATGTCGCCGTTGTAATGCGGCCATTCACCGCCTTTGGTCGACGGCTGGGCTCCCCACGATCCTGGAGGAGGCGGGGCGCCGAGAAAAATCTGACCTGAGACGCCTGCTGTAATCGCCATCAATGAGACGACGATGGCTGCAGCGGCTATCGTCCACCTGATCGTTCGGGGCATCGGTCACTCCTTTCCTGCGGCATCGGCTCCCGCGCTCGAGGCGGGCGACCGGATGCGGGTCACGAAAATAGGGGAACGGGACGGACGAAGTCTGGAGTCGACAGGAAACCCGCAGAGTCTACAGGTGAACGACTCGACCGGCGCGAGTTTCTTACGTACGCCGCGAATGGCTCGAAGCCGTCCCGGCTTCCGGCCGCGAATGCGGAGTGAAGCCACTGGACAAAGCGAGGCACCCGGCGACGGAGTGAATCTGTGGCCGGACAGCAACTCATCCGAAGGAGGTCTGGACGGCTCGAGCTTCCCAAGCGCCCGTCTCGAAAGTAGACTCGCCGTCCAATGACACAACGCGTCCTGCGCTACCTGGTGGGCATCGCCGGCCTCCTGTTCCTGGTCATCGGCGTGGGCCTGCTGCTCGCCCCGGGTCGCCAGGCCGCGATGTTTGCCGTTCTCCCGTCGGGAAGTGCGGGCCTCAGCACCATTCGAGCTGACCTGGCGGGCTTGTTCCTCGTGATGGGCGCGTGCGCGTTGATTGGCGCCGTGCGTGGATCGGTGGCGACGCTGGCGGTTCCCACGACGCTGCTCGGCGTCATTGCGTTCGGTCGTCTCGTCAACCTCGTCGCCGACGGCCCATCGCCAGATGCGTTCCGCTCACTCGGCGTCGAGTTGGTGGTCGGAACGCTGCTCGTGCTCACGATCGCGAGCCTTCGGAAATCAACGCCAGTGCGCCTTGGTGCTGTGCTCGCGATTCCGGTGATTGTGCTCGCCGTGCTCGGGGGCGCTTACCTCTTCCAGCGTCCACTCGGCCTCACGCTGATGCAGCGCTTCATCGATCAGGGGCTCGCGAATCAGCTCGTCGCGTCCCTGCCAGACGGACTGCACGTGGGTCTCTGCGGTTCTGGCTCTCCCATGCCCGACGCGACGCGGTCCGGCCCGTGCGCAGTCGTCATCGCCGGGCGCCACGTCTTCATCGTCGACGTTGGAGAAGGCGGGCCACGCAAGCTGGCGCTGATGGGCGTGCAACCTGGCCTCGTCGAGGGTGTCTTCCTCACACACTTCCACTCCGATCACATCGGTGCGCTCGGCGAATTGCTCCTGCAGCGTTGGACGACGGGCAGCCACGCGGACCAACTGCCGGTCTATGGGCCGCAGGGAGTCGAGTCGGTCGTCGCCGGCTTCAATCTCGCTTACGGGCTCGACAAGGGCTACCGGGTCGCGCACCACGGCGCGGCAACGATGCCCCCATCGGGTTCGGGCGGAGAGGCGCATCCCTTCACCATTGTGGAAGGCTCGGACACGGCGCAAGTCGTC
>JBEBGB010000756.1:0-2621 GCA_040081675.1 Vicinamibacterales bacterium | reverse complement strand
GTGCGTAGTTCACGGATCGTGATCGCCGAAACCGCCGCATGGTGATCACCGAAACCGGTCGATGGTGATCGCCTCCGCGATGGAGACGGTGATTGGTTGGACCTACTTCTCTGAAGCCTCCCTTGGATCGCGTCGCGAGGGACCCTTTAGCACGAGCTTGTGGGCGCTGTGGATCAGGCGGTCGCAGATCGCATCGGCGTGCGTGGGCTCAGCGATGTACTCGTGAAAGCGCTTGGGCGGCACCTGGCTGCTGATGATCGTGGATCGGTTGCCGTGTCGATCGTCGAGGACCTCGAATAGATCACGGCGCTCGGCGTCGGTGATTGGGGTCATCGCGAAGTCGTCGATCACGAGGACGTCGGCGCGCGCGATCTTCGCGAGCACGCGCGTGTAGCTTCCGTCGGCTCGTGCCAGCGTCAGCTCGGAGAAGAGACGCGCAGCTCGGCGGTAGAGCGCACGGTGACCCTTGCGGCACGCCTGCTGCGCGAGAGCGCATGCGAGGTAGGTCTTGCCGGTTCCGGTGGCGCCGGTGATCAGGACGTTCTGGTGCTCGACGACCCATCGGCATGTCGCGAGCTGGCGGACCTGCACCTTGTCCAGCTCGCGCTTTGGTGAGTAGTCGATGTCCTCGACGCACGCGTTCGCGATTCGGAGCTTGGCGTCGCGAAGAGCGGTCCCGAGCCGCTTGTTCTCGCGATACAGCCACTCGGCATCGACGAGCATGCCGAAGCGCTCGTCGAAGGCGAGCTTGTGCACGTCGGGCTTGCCGGTCTGCTCGGTCCACGTGGTTGCCATCGCGTCGAGCCGCATGGCTTTGAGTTTCTCGGTCGTCGGTCCTGTCAGCATCATTCGTCCTCGGTCAGTTGTAGTAGTCGGCGCCGCGGATGTTCTCGTGATCGAGCGATGGTGGCGGCACATCGCCCTGCACGGGCTCGACCAGAGGTTGCTGATCGAGCCCGCACTTCAAGATTGATTCGACGTTCGTGTACGAGCGCGCGCCGGCGACGAGCGCGCGCTCGCACGCGGCTTCGATTCGTACCGGCGTGTAGAGCCGCGCCAGACTCTTGAGCCCACGGCACGAGCGCAGGCCGTGCTCGGGATGCGGGCGCTCGATGAGGATCACGCGCACCAGCGAGAGCGTGTGCGGCCCGATCGTTGTCGCCCACGCCTCGAAGCCTTCATCCGATTCCTCGAAGTACTTGCGATGTGACGCAGGGAGATGCTCGAGGTTGGTGGTGACGCCGCCGTACTCGAAGCTGCGCACGTGCGAGGCGCAGCGCTTGCCCTTGTAGAAGACTTCGACCACCGCCGCCGAGAGCCGGATCTCGACCTCGTCGGTGGCGCGCTGGTACGGCACCGAGTAGTCGTGGTGATCGACAGGCACGTGGTAGTCGAGCTTCACGTGCGCCTTCGACCAGTCGCCGTGGACGAAGCGATCACTCGGCAGCGAAATCAGTGCAGGACGATCGAGCTCGTTGAAGAGGTCGCGCCGGGACTTGCCATAGCGCTTCATCACCCGACTGTTGAGGTCGGCGACGAGCGCGGCGATGTGTTCGTTCATTTCGTCGAGCGAGAAGCACGTGACGTTGCGTAGTCTCGCGAGGATCCAGCGCTGCGCGATCAGCACTCCGCCTTCGACCTTCGCTTTGTCGCGCGGCTTCATCGGCCGCGCCGGCAGGATTGTCGTGGAGTAGTGCTGCGACCACTCCTCGTACGTGCGCTGGATTCCGGGTTCGTAACGACTCGCGATCACGACGCCGCTCTTGAGCTGATCCGGCACGAGCGCGTGCGGGGCTCCGCCGAGAAACTCGACGAGCCGGACGTGGCTCGCGATCCAATCTGCGGACCGCTGCGTCGCCGTCGCCTCGACATAGGTGTAGTTCGACGCGCCCATCACCGCCACGAAGAGCTCCACCTCGGTGCGCTCGCCGGTCTTGGCGTCGACGATGCTCGGCTTCTTGCCCGAGTAGTCGACAAAGCACTTCTCGCCGGCCTTGTGGACCTGGCGCATCGTGACCTTCAGGCGATCAGCCCACGCGTTGTACAGGTCGACAAACTTCGTGTAGCCGTACGCGTTCGGGTTCCCGACGGCGTACTCCTCGTGCAGCAAACGCAGCGTGACGCCGGTACGCCGCAGCTCGATGTGGATCAGTGCCGGGTTCGGCTCGGGGCGCGCCTCGCCGTTTGCCACCGGCGGTGGATACATCCTCCCCTCGAGCTCTTCGTCGCTCAGCGCCTCGATCTCGGGCCAGCAGGTGATCTGCGCGCGCTTCGCGCGCGCGACGACCTGAGACGTGGTGCCGACTCCGACGTGGAGAGCACGCGCGATCTCACGGTGGCTGCGGCCGTGCACCCACTTCAGTCGAAGGATCTCTCGCGTCTTTCGCATGGACAGCTGCTCCGTAGGCACAGGCACTCCTCCCGGAGCGCCCTCGAAGCACCGTCCCCATCGCGGCGTCAGCCGACGCCCTCGTGATCAGAGCGTGGACCCTGCCTCTGACCGTGCCCGAATTGGTCGGGCCACCGATCACGATGCCGCGGTTTCGGTGATCACGATGCCGCGGTTTCGGTGATCACGATGCCGCGGTTTCGGTGATCACGATGCCGCGAACTCCGCAGTC
>JBEBGB010000152.1:0-10042 GCA_040081675.1 Vicinamibacterales bacterium | reverse complement strand
CAACGGCACGACAATCGCCAGGAGCGGAAAGCTCACGTACCGATCGCCCATCAGCACCAGGCTGTGAAAGCTCGCGAAGCCCAGGGCTGCCGCGCTGAGGAACTGGTGCGCGTCGAGCAGGTGCGGGGGCCGCATCCAGCGGCGTCCCGTGCCTGTGCTGAGAAGCAGGCCCCACATGACCGATCCCCAGAGCAGCATGTACGCCACGAACCCTGAGGTCCGGCTCAGGTACCAGAACGATGTCGAGCCCTCGGCGAGACCAGTGGCCCCGAGACCAATGACAAAGCCGCCCGTCGCAAGCGCGACGCCTACGACCGTGCTCGAGAGCAAGCTGCCAGGTGCCACCTCTCCCGTATCAGGTGCTGTGGACGGATGCATGATGTTCCATCTCTTCCTGTCGAAAAGTACCCACAGACATCTCGCGTCCCTGAACAGGGGTCAGCAGTCCCGAGAGACCGCGCTCCAGCAGATAGGAGGTGCCGGACGCACCGCCCAACACCAGCACTACCTTTGCGGCGACATCGGCAATCGCGGCGCTCGGTGCGCGCACGGTCACGGAATGGAGGTCGCTCGCCGCCGCCGTTCCGGTTCTCGGATCGATGATGTGGTGCAACATGCGGCCCCCGCGGTGCCACTGGCGTCCACCGATACTGCTGGTCGCAAGTGCGCCCTCGCGCAGGCACACGACGGTCCGGTCGCGTTCCGGCTCGAACGCGTCCTGTACCGCGATCGGCCATCCCTCGCCACCGACCGCTCCGATCACACGCAGATCGCCGCCAGCATCCACCAGCACTGGACCCAGTGGCGCCAGCGCGCGCGCCACACGGTCGACCGTCCACCCCTTGGCGATGCCGCCGAAGTCGAGGGCCAGATCGGCTGGCAACGAGACCGACCGGGTTGCGTCGTCCAGGCGCACGCGTCGCCAGGAGCAGAACGCCGGTTCGCTGACGATAGCCTCCACGGCGCAGTCGACCTGAATCCGTTCAAAACTCCGGTCGTACCCGATCCGCTCGAGCGTACGGAGCAGCGTCGGATCGTAGATGCCGCCGCTGTCGTCCGCCGCCTGCAGCGCCGACATCAAGACCGTCCAGAGCAGCGGTGACACGGCCTGCGGCCCGCGACCCGCCGCTTGGTTCAGGCGACTGAGAGCGGACGTGCTTCGGAACCGGCTGAGCTCGTCCTCGACGCGTGCGAAGACGCCTTCGGCCCACTCGAGAGACCTACCGATGGTCTTAGCGCGGTCCGGAGCGGTGGACCACAGCCAGACACCAACGTCCGTGTTCATCGCGCGGAAGTGACGTTCGTGCAGCATGACGATCAGGAGCGTCGCGTGCGAGTGACCGGGGCCTGAAACGCCGGCTTCTGCGGCATTCCCCGCAATGTGCGAATGCTGCTGGTGGACACTTGCTGCGGTCGCTCAATTCGCCCAGCCCGGACGACGGGTGAGTGCTCAGCTGACAGCGACTCCTGTGACGACATGCTGCCGTTGGCTGGTGGGCGCTCGTCGCGTGGAATGGCCCAACCGAGCATGGTGACGGCCAGCCCAGTCAGCAGCACCCATGCCTTCCACCAATGGCCGGCTGCGCCCCGCGGCCCCATTTGACGTGCCTGCGTCTTCGAGGCCGAGTGTGTGTTCTGCTCGTTCATAATCCGTCCTCCGCATCAGTGGCGCCGCTTCTCGCGGCGTTCAGTCGTCATCTGACTCCCGATTTCGAGAACGTCGTTCATGACGACCGTCGTCATGTTCAGTGAACGCGCGATCCCCGTCGCCGCGAGACGCGAGTTGTGACTGTGCGGTCTGCAGCGAGCGGACCTGCGCGTAAGCGTCATCGAGTGCTCGGTACGCTTCCTCGAGTTTCCCGCGATAGACCGCGACCTCACTTTGATCGACGTCCGCGCCAGAAGCTGCCGAGGGGTCGACCGGTCTGGGCGGAGGGTCGTTTTGGCTGCGGTCCTCGTTGGTCGGTTGTGCGAGGGCGGTCACGGTATCCGGGTTCGGTGCCACCGAGGCGACGTGCACCCAGCCATTTCGGAACGAGACGGCCAGCGTCGCGCCGCCCAGAACAAGCAGCGTGAGCAGGCCGGAGATGATGACGACGGACCGATTCGAGGGACCTTGCATGGCGAATCTCCTTGTCTTCAGAACCACTGCGGCAAGTGTGGCGGCGAAACCTTATCCGCTCCTTAACAGCCCGTCGCGGGCCGTTCGATGACTCACATGTTCGTCACATCCTCGGTCGGTAGAGTGGGCGCATGTTCGTCGTCCTTGCACTCGCCGCCGGCCTTGTGGCCGCCGCTCAACCTCCACTTCCGCCACCACCACTGACCCTCGCGCAGGCTGTCGCCCAGGCCCGCGAGCACTCGCCGCTCCGAGGTGCCGCGACCGAGCTGGCGCTGGGATCAGCCGAGGCCGCACGGCTCATCAGCCCTGCGCTCAATCCATTCGTGGACGTCCGTGTCGAGAACGTGGGCGCGGCTGGTCGCTCGGCGGCGCTGCCGCGTGATGTCTTCGCGCTGGTCAGCCAGCCGCTTGAAATGGCTGGCAAGCGCGCGCTTCGAATTGGCATCGCGTCGGCCGACCGCGACGTGGCTGGTGCCAACCTCCAGATCGTCAGCTGGCAGGTGTCGCTTCGAACCGTTCAGTTCTATGTGCAGGCGCTGAAGGCGCGTGGCCTGCTCGAGACCATCACCGCGAACCGCGACGGATTGACGACGCTCATCGACATCATGCGACGACGAGTGCAGGAAGGCTATGCGGCCGAATCAGACCTGCTGAAGTTCGAAACCGAATCGGCGCGCATGGACATCGAGATGGCCAGGGCTGGACTCGAGCTCGAGCGCAGCCTGAGCGCACTGGCCTACGTCATGGGCGCGGCGACACCGATCAGCGCCGCGCAACTGGTCGAGCCCGACGCGGTTCCCCCGCCAAACCTTGCGACAGGGGCGGTCGCCGACGCCGTCACGGGCCACCCGGAGCTGCGGCTGGCCACGACGCGCGTGCAGCGTCTCCGGGAAGTGGCCGCGCTCGAACGCGCACGCCGAATCCCGGATCCCGTGGTGACTGCCGGCTACAAGCGCACGAACGGATTCGATACCGGTGTTGCCGGTGTCACCCTGAGCGTCCCGCTCTTCGATCGAAACGGCGCTTCGGCCGCCAGGGCGGCGGGCGAGGAACGCGCCGCGGCCGCGGAACGCGACGCTGTCGCCGGCCGGCTGGCGTCCGAGGCCGCCACGCTGATGTCGAACGCCCGGATGCTCGCGGATCGGTCGTCGCGGACCGTCCGTGAGCTGCTCGAGCCAGCCGACGCCGTCCGCAACGCCGCACGGGCAGCCTTCCGCGAAGGAACTGCCGACGTCCTGAAACTCATCGACGCGGAGCGAGTCTACGGCGACGTTCGCCGCGTCGCCCTTGAACTCCGCCTCGAGGCGCTCACCGCCTCACTCGAGGCTCGATTTGCAATCGGCGAGGAGACGCTACCTTGACCATCCGTTACATTGTTCGCGCCGCACGCCCCTTGATCCTGGCGGTCGCCAGCGTCGCCGCCTCCGCCTGCAGCAACCAGCCGCCTGCAGCGGCCACCGCGTCGAAGGAGATGCCGGCGCAGCGAGAGGTGGTCGTCCTCAGCGATGCCGCCTTCAAGAACTCGGGCATCGTGATCGAGGCCGTCGGGAGCAGGACCCGGACCGACCACATCATGGCGCCCGGCCTGATCGCGCTCGACGAGGCGCGAACGGCTCGCATCGGATCCCTGCAGGAGGGACTGATTCTCGAGACGCCTCGGGATGTGGGCGACCGCGTGCGTGCCGGCCAGTTGCTGGCGACCATGCACGGGCACGCGATGCACGACGCGTGGGCCGGCTACCGCAAGGCCCTCGCAGATCGCCGCAGGCTCGAGAAGGAATTGGCGTACGCCGTCGATGCCTACGAACGGGCCCGACGCCTCTTCGCCGACAAGGCGATTTCGCTGCAGGAAATGCAACGCGCAGAGGTCGAACGCGTCTCGGCCACCGAGACGCTCGACATGGCCAACGCGGAGGTCAATCGCTCAGTCGAGGAGTTGGAGCACGTGGGCGTCTCCGTGGCGACGGCCGTCGAGGACAATCCGAACGATCCTGCCGACGAATCGACCGAGCAGATTCCGGTCCGCAGTCCGATCGGCGGCGTGGTGCTCGAGCGCCTGGTCACGCAGGGAACGACCGTCCTGCCTGGCACACCCCTCTTTGTCGTGAGCGAGCTCTCGCGGTTGTGGGCCGTGGCCGAGATCGACGAGTCGCAACTGTCCCAGGTGCGGACAGGCTTGCCCGTCGAGGTCCTGGTGGGCGCATATCCCGACGAACGGTTCGCCGGCACCGTCACCTTCATCAGCGACGTCGTGAACCCGAAGACCCGCCGCATCACCGTCCGGTCGACGGTGCCCAACCCCGCCGGCCGATTGAAGCCGGCCATGTTCGCCACGGTGGCGCTCGGCGAGGGCGCGCCTCGGACGATAGTGGTCGTCCCGAAAGGCGCCGTCCAGGTCCTCGACCAGCGCAGCACGGTCTTCGTCGCGGAAGCCGGCGGCACGTTCCGTCCTCGAGCGGTGGAACTGGGCGCGGAGGCCGACGGCCTGATCGAGGTCAAGTCCGGCATCGCCGCAGGTGAACGCATCGCCGCGACCGGCAGCTTCGTGCTCAAGTCGGAGCTGCTCAAGCCCGCGGCTGAAGGCGGGAACTGACATGGGCCTCATCGAACGGTTCGTCGAATCCAGTCTGCGTCAGCGGCTCTTCGTGCTGATCTGCCTCGGCGCGCTCATCGCGACGGGGACGCTCGCGTACCGCGACCTTCCAGTGGAAGCCTTCCCCGACCTGACGAACAATCAGGTGACCGTCGTGACCGAAGCGACCGGGCTGGCCGCGGTCGAAGTCGAGCAGCGCGTGTCCTACCCCATCGAGACGGCACTCATGGGCGTGCCCGGCGCCGAACAGGTCCGGTCAGTCTCGAAATCGGGCTTGTCGCTCGTGACGGTGGTGTTCGAAGACGCCGTGCCGATCTACCTGGCCCGTCAACTGGTCAACGAACGCGTCTCCGAAGCGCGCGAACGGCTGCCCGTCGGCATGGCCCCGAAGCTCGGACCGGTCGCCACTGCGTTCGGCGAGATCTATCAATACCTGATCGAGAGCGACACCGCCGACGTGATGGAACGGAAGACCATTCACGACTGGGACCTGCGGACGCAGCTTCGCTCGGTGAAGGGCGTCAGCGAGATCAACTCGTGGGGCGGCCTGACGCGCCAGTATCACGTCATCGTCGACCCGATTCGGCTCGAGCGATTCGGCGTCACGCTGCGCGATGTGTTTGCGGCTATTTCCGCCAACAACACCTCTTTCAGCGGCGGTTTCATCGAGCACCAATCCGAGCGCTACACGGTGCGCGGCACGGGCCTCGCGCAGAATGAAGCCGACCTCCGAAGCATCGTCGTGGACGAGATGGACGGAGTGCCCGTCCTCGTGTCCGATGTGGCGGACGTCCAGATCGGCGCGATGCAACGTCAAGGCGCCGTCACGGCGAACGGCTCGAGCGAATCACTCGCCGGCATGGTGATCATGCTCAAGGGAGAGAACGGCAAAGACGTCGGCGCACGGGTGAAGGCTCGCATCGACGAGGTCGTCGGTACCCTGCCTGGCGCACTCAAGGTGACGCCTTTCTACGACCAGACCGAGGTGATCGAACGTACCGCGGCGACGGTGCGTCGGAACCTGATCGAAGGCTCCTTGCTCGTCGTCGTCGTCCTCTTCGTGTTCCTGCGCGATGTGCGCGCGTCGCTGATCGTCGCGGCGGTCATTCCGGCGTCGATGCTCGCCGGTTTCATTGGCATGCGGATCTTCGGTGTGTCGGCCAACTTGATGTCGCTCGGTGCGATTGACTTCGGCCTGATCGTCGACGGCGCCGTGGTCATGATGGAGAACTTCATCCGCAAGCGGACCGAGGCCGGGCACACGCAGGAGCATCACGACCCGCACGGCACACGCATGGCGTTGTTCACGAGCGCGGCGACCGATGTCGCGCGGCCGATCCTGTTCGGCGTGCTGATCATCGTGGCGGTCTATCTGCCCATCTTCACGCTCGAAGGGCTCGAAGGAAAGATGTTCCGGCCGATGGCGATCACGGTTTGCTCGGCCATCCTGGGTTCGCTGCTGTTGTCGCTGACCGTCGTGCCCGTGGTGTCGTCGTACCTGCTGAAGCTGTCGCATGCTCACCACGACGAGCGCTGGTTCGTGGCGCTGCGCCGTCACTACCTCCACGACCTCCAGTGGGCGATGAACCACCCGGGGCGCACGATGGCCCTCGCCCTCGCGGCAGTGTCGTTGGCGATGGGGTCGCTGCCGTTCCTCGGCACCGAGTTCATGCCCAAGCTCGACGAGGGATCGATCCTGATCGAAACCCGCAAGCTGCCGTCCGTCTCGCTACAGGAGTCGATCGAGATGGCGAAGAAGGTCGAGCAGATCGTCATGCAGTTCCCGGAGGTCACCCAGGCGGTCACCAAGATCGGGCGTCCCGACCTGGCCACCGAGGCCATGGGGATCTATCAGGGCGACCTGTATGTCGCGCTCCACCCCATCGAGGAATGGACCACCGGCCGCGACAAGGCGGCGCTCATCGATGCCCTGGCCGCGGCGCTCGAGACGATGCCCGGCATGACGTTCAACTTCACCCAGCCGATGGCCATGCGTCTCGACGAGGTGACCTCGGGCGTCAAGGCGGACGTGGCGGTGAAGATATTCGGGCAGGATCCGACCACGCTGGAGAAGCTCGGGGCGACCGTCGTGCACGAGCTCGAACAGGTGCAGGGCGCAAGCGATCTGCAGGCCGAAGTGCTGCGGGGCGCCGCGCAGCTGCAGATCGACATCGACCGGGCTCAGATCGCCCGCTATGGCCTGAACGTGGACAATGTGCGCGAGGTCGTCGAGGCCGCGGTGGGCGGAACGCAGGTCACCGAACTGCTCGACGGCCCGCGACGCTTTCCCGTGATGTTGCGCCTGCCCGAGGCTGCGCGCGCTGATGCGGGCGCGGTGGGGTCGGTGCTGCTGACCGGTCGACGCGGCGAGCGCGTGCCGCTGTCGCGTGTGGCTCACATCTCTGAGACCGACGCACCGGAGACGATCAACCACGAGAACGCCGAACGCCGGCTCGTGGTGCAGACCAACGTTCGCGGCCGCGACGTCGGCAGCTTCGTGGCCGAGGCGCAGTCGCGCGTCAACGCCGCCCTGTCCCTGCCGCCTGGATACCGGATTGCGTGGGGCGGCCAGTTCGAGAATCAGGCGCGCGCCATGGCCCGCCTGACTCTGGTGGTGCCGCTGTCGATCGTGATCATCTTCCTCCTGCTCTTCGTCACCTTCGGCCGTCTCCGGCAGGCGGGGCTGGTGCTGCTGAACGTACCGTTCGCGCTCGTCGGCGGGATCGCCGCGCTCTGGCTGAGAGGCCTCACGCTGAACCTGTCGGCCGCAGTTGGCTTCATCGCGCTCTTCGGTGTCGCCGTGCTCAATGGTGTCGTGCTCATCACGGCCGTCAATCGGCTGCGCGAGGACGGGATCGGTCTGCGAGAGGCTGTGCTGTCCGGTGCGGCGACCCGGCTGCGGCCGGTGCTCATGACGGCCGTGGTGGCGGCGCTCGGATTCGTACCGATGGCGCTCTCGCACGGCGCAGGCGCCGAGATCCAGCGTCCGCTCGCCAGCGTCGTCATCGGTGGTGTGGTGACGTCGACGCTCCTGACCCTCATGGTGCTGCCCACGCTCTACGAACTACTCGAACGACGCGTCGCTCGGCATAGAGACGACGACTAAAATAGAGAGGTGCGAGTGCTTGTCGTCGAAGACGATCCAGCCATCAGCCACTTCGTGGTGCGCGGACTGCGCGAAGAGCAGTATCGCGTGGACCTAGCCGAGGATGGCCTCACCGCCGAGCAGATGGCGGGTGACGGATGCTACGACGCCATCGTGCTCGACATCCTGCTGCCCGGCCTGGACGGGTTCTCTCTGTGCCGTCGCCTTCGCAGCGACGGCGTGGATACCCCGGTGCTGATGCTGACAGCCCGCGACGCCGTGCCTGATCGCGTGCACGGTCTGGACGTCGGCGCGGACGACTACCTCGTGAAGCCGTTTGCCTTCGACGAGCTGTTAGCGCGCCTGCGCGCCCTCATGCGTCGGGGAAGGACGAGTCAACTCGACGCATCGCTCGCCTACGGTCCGCTGGTGATGGACACCACGACCCGCATCGTCAATGCGGCCGGCCGGCGAGTCGACCTGAGCGCGACCGAGTACCGCCTGCTCGAGTACCTCCTGAAGCACGCCGAAGCGATCGTCTCGCGCGACCAGCTTGCCGAGCACGTGTGGGGCAGCGACTACGACCCGTTCTCGAACGTGGCCGACGTCTATGTCGGGTACCTCCGTCGGAAGCTCCGTGCCGCCGGCATCGTGCAGCCGCTCATTCACACCATCCGCGGCATGGGCTACATGCTCCGGATGCACCGACCGGACGACGTCGGATGACACTCTCGTTCAGATCGCGGCTGACGCTCCACTGGCTGCTGGCCTTCGGCATGGTGCTGGCTCTGGCTGACGCCGCGGTCTACGTCGGCGCCCGCGCGTTCCTGCGACGTGACCTCGACGCGCAACTGCGCACCCTTGCCGGCACTGAACTCGCCTCCGCGGTGGACGAGCCCGGCCAGGGCGTCCACCTCCACGAATTCCCCGTCGACGGCAGCGGCGTCGGCGAGTACGCCGACAAGTTTGTCCAGCTGATCGACGGCGGCGGCCGGGTGCTGATGCAGTCGCCGCGTCTGGGCACGTCGGGCGCCCTCGTCACACACTCCCGCCTGGCCGAGGCGCTCACGGGTGCAGCCCCGCTCGTGGACGTTCACGTGAACGGTCGGCCGGGTCGGATGATCGGGCTCGTGACCCAGGGACCTGAACGCTACGTGGTCGCTGTCGGCCTCTTCACCGATACCCTCGGGCGGACCCTGCGGCAGCTCGCGAGCCTTCTCGTCGGCGTGTGGTTCGCCGCACTCGGCCTGACGGCCATCGTCGGATTCACGCTCGCCTCACGCGCCCTCGGACCGGTCCGGCGCATCACCCATCAGGCTGCGTCTATCGCTGATGGGCAGTTCGCTGTTCGTCTCGATCCGCCGAAGGTGGACGACGAGATCGGGCAGATGACGCGGTTGCTGAATCGGATGCTTGACCGGCTTCATGCCGCTCTCGAAGCAAACCGCCGGTTCGCCGCCGACGCCTCGCACGAGCTGCGCGGGCCGCTCACGGCGCTGCTTGGCGAAATCGACGTCACGATAAAACGGGACCGGCAGCCGGAGGAATATCGTGACGTGCTCGCTCTCCTGCGCGGACGGCTCCAGCTGATGGTCGCGCTGACCGACGATCTGATGCTGCTCGTCAGGGCCCAGGAGCACCGCGCCCCGGTGATCAGCGAGGTTCCCGTGGCCGATCTGCTGAAACGTGTGGTGGACCGCAACGCGGCAGCGGCGACGGCAAGCCGAATCACGATCACGCTGGACGCGGCGCCGGACGTTGTGATCTACGGCGAGGTCGGTCTGCTCGAGCGGGTGTTCGACAATCTCGTCCGCAACGGCATTCAGTACAACCACGAGGGCGGGAGCGTTGCCGTCGCGGCGCGCGTAAGTCCGGGCATCGGCGAATGGGTTGCCGACCAGGTGGTGGTCACCGTTAGCAATACCGGGTCGAGCATCCCCGAGGCGGACCGCGAACGTGTATTCGAGCGATTCTTCCGCGTCGATCCGTCCCGCTCGAGACGAACGGGCGGCACAGGGTTGGGACTCGCCATTGCGCGCGAAATCGTTCACTTGTTCAAGGGCACCATTCGTGTCGGAGACTCGTCAGGGCCGGGCACGACGCTCGAGGTGAGCCTGCCGGGTGGTCTGGCGACACCTTGAGCGCATGCGTTCGGCTGTATGTCCTGAATTGCACGGCACGATTGCCGGGGATACGGGATCCTTCTCCTCGATGACGGCGCTCGTTCATGCCAACTGACACC
>JBEBGB010000755.1:0-2624 GCA_040081675.1 Vicinamibacterales bacterium | reverse complement strand
GACGTGCGAGGCGTTCCGGGTCTTGCGCAACCTCGGGCAGCAGCACCTTGATCGCGACGTCGCGCTTGAGGCGCGTATCGCGCGCGCGATAGACCGCACACTTTAGTTGCGCCGCCCTCACCCAGCGAGGCGAGCACTTCGTAGACGCCGAGCCGGGTGCCAGGCGACAGCCCGGTGGAAGAGCTCATGGTTTCGAGTGAAACGGACTCTATTCCAGAGGGACACACCGCGACTCGTGAATTGCCGGCGCAAGACCACGCGGTTCCAACTGCCGAATTGACGACCGGAGGATGACGATGGCATCGTCGTCGCCACGGAGATCGCACGATGACCTGGAACCTTCAACGCGATGGACGTGCCTGGCGTGAGGAGGCATTGAGTCGCTACGACATGGCGCCCGAGAAGATCGAGATGTTCGGGGGACTGCTGTTTGGCAGCCACGACGAGCGAGTGACGATGCTCGGACTTCTTCTGGAAAATGTAGGTGCGGACACGGCGGTACGACTCGGCGATCTCGATGTGTGGCAGGCGGCCATTGACGCGAGGCGCTCAGCACAGCACGTCGGTCGCGACGACGAAGCACGGGGCAAAGAACCAATCGACAGGCGTGAGCTCGAGGCAGAGATGCTGCAGAACCTACGCGCACAACGCGAAGGACTGACTGCCTTGCTGGCGTCCTGCTCCGACCACTGGGGCTTCGAGGACCCTGTCTATCGCTACTACCATCAGAGTTACAAGGTCTACGCGCTGCAGCACCAGACGGACCGGATCGTGTCAGAGCTACGAGCGCTGCTTCCGAGTCGAGCGCTCAACCCCTGGTTCCTCGACATCGTCCGCAGAGGCACCGGCAAGGTGTTCGAGGTGTCCGACAACGCACGCTGGACGGACATCACGCGTCCGATTCTGGAGGCGTTCTTTCACGCCAGGTTCTTCCTCGACATGGCTGTTCGCTATTCGACGCTGGATCAGCCGCCTTCACGGTTGCCAAGCGGCTACGCCGCCTTGCTCTACCTCTATCAACTACGCTGATGATCAGGCGTCCGCGTCGCCGACGCACCGGTCACTTTGCCGCCAACTTCGCCGCGAGCAGCGCAAGCCGAAGCGGTGTCTGGACGCGCGCGGACACCATGTGTCGATCGAACTTCCTGTCAAGCGCAGGCGGTTCGCACGTCGAAGTCCTTCGAGCGAGTTCTCTCGCAGTAGCTCCCACCTGCCACCACGAGGGAGCGGAGGCGGACCGCCGTCGCCCAACTTCGCGAGCACCTCATTCAGTCCACGCTTCTGACTGATCACGTCTGCGAACTCAGTTGGGCTTCGGCCCATCTGCGCTCGGGTCGGAATCCTCCCGTGCTACGGCGTGGCTGAGGGACACGAGACTTTTGACAAGGCGGACCTACAACCAGTTCGCGGGCACTCCGATGATCCGATCCTCGTACACACGCGGGGTCGTGTCCGAATTCACCACGATTCCCAAACGAGCCTTGTCTTCGACGATGAACTCGCGCAGCGATCGAAGGTCGCGCGACGTCACCGTGGAGTTGTGCTTCACCTCGACAGCCACGAGGCCGAAGTCTCCCTCGAGGACCAGGTCCACTTCTGCGCCTGCACCTGTTCGGTAGTACGAGTAGTCGGGACGGGTGCCCAACGCTTCGAACTGTCGCAGGATCTCCTCGACAATCAGCCCTTCCCACGACGATCCGACCTGGGGATGACTCTGCAGCGCGTCGACGCTCTGTATGCGAAGCAGCGCATGCAAGAGTCCCGTGTCCCGAAGGTATCCGCGTGGATGCTTCACCACGCGCTTGAGCGAACGGCGCGAGAACGCACTGACACGGCGCCAGACGAACGTGCCATGCGCGATCTCGAAGTAGTCGCGGGCGGTCGGCTGAGACACATTGAGGATCCGCACCGTGTCCGCGTAGTTCAGCACCTTCCCCGACAGGCCGCCGAGGAGCTCGAGAAAACGGCGGAAGCGTACTTCGTCGAGGCCCGGAAAGAGCCTCTTCACATCGCGGTACAGATATGTCTGGATGTATTGCTCCGTCCACAGTGTCCGAAACCGCTCGCCGGGGTTCAACCACGGTTCCGGGAAGCCGCCGCGGAACCAGAAGTCGTGGAACGCGTCGAGCGAGCCGCGAGGCTTCAGCCCTTCCACCAGCTCGTTCGGTTTCGCGCGCCCATGAGACAGCCTCGTCAGGAGGGAATCCCTGGTCGCCGTGCCCGTAACCTCGGCAAACGAGAACGGCGCGAGCTCGATCAGCCCGACCCGTCCCCGCAAGGCTCTCGGAGATTGAGGTCAGCAGTTCCGGAGAACTCGAACCTGTGATCACGAAGCGGCCCTTCTCGGCGCGCCGCGCATCAATGGCCACCCGGAGCGCGGGGAAGAGCTCGGGTAGTTGCTGCGCTTCGTCGATGGCCACGTGTCGAGCGTTCAGCCGGAGGAACGTGTCTGGATCGCGGGCGACGACCGCGTGGTCGGCCCGTCGCTCGAGGTTCGCGACATTCGCGAGACCGTCGACCTCAGTTCCTCTAAGAGACGCCCGGCGTTGGTCGCTACTTCAACTGCAGCGTCGAATCGGGATCCGGCCTGAAGACCAGATATCGCATGTCGCTCTCGATGTTGG
>JBEBGB010000754.1:0-2626 GCA_040081675.1 Vicinamibacterales bacterium | reverse complement strand
GACGTGCACGTCGCCAGCCTGCGCCAGAAGCTGGAGGTCGAGCCGCGGCATCCGACCTTCATCCAAACCGTTCAGCGCGTCGGCTACAAGTTCACACCGACGGTCAGCGTCTCATGAGGATCACATGGAGCGAGCGCGTGCTCGCCACATGCCTGGTCGTGCCGGTCGTGATCGTGGTCGTTCTTCTGACCACCGTGCAGTACCGCTGGAGCGCACAGCTGAACAGCACCACAACGATACGACTCGCCGACAGCCTTCAGATGTCGATGATGGGATGGCAGACGGATTTGTACCGAAGCCTCGTTGACGTGTGCCTGCGTCTGCCGCTGCAGTCGCGCGAGGTGGGTCAGCACGACATCGAACAGACGGTCGAGCGCTTCCATGGTCAGCAGGAGGCGTCCGAACACCCGACGCTCGTGCGTGGCGTCTTCCTCATTCCGGGCGATCCTCAGCTGGCCGCCACTGCCTGGAATCCGACAGCCAGGCATTTCGAGCCGCGCGCACTTGATGCATCGATGGAGGAGCTGCGGCGGCAGCTCGCGGCCGCACCCGGGCGTGCATTGCCCGAAGGCTTCACCGTGGCGCCGTTGTCCGGAGTCCGCGACTGGCGATTCGCCCCGGCCTCGGCCACGCTCGCTCGTCCGATCAACGCGGCCATCTCGCTCTTCGGCGACGACACGCGCGGCAGCGAGTCGGTGCCAGCCTGGCTCGCCCTCCCGCTGAGCCGCGAAGTTCTCGGCGAGCAATTGCTGCCGAACCTCGCTCGGCGCTACTTCACGGGCATCGATGGCCTCGACTACCAGGTCGCCGTCGTGACAGGTCGCCAACCGCGCCAACTGCTCTACAGCTCGGATCCAGGCTTTGCCTCGGAACCACTCGCGGATGCGGACGGTCGGATCAACGTCTTCGGTCGCGTGCTCGACAACACGAGTTCATCGGTCTTTGTCTTCCACATACCGGGTCAGGATGCTTTGCCTCCGATCTCCGTTGGAGCGCCCTGGTTTCCGTTGCTCGGCGATGTGGGCCCAAACGACGACTGGCAACTCGAGGTCCGGCATCGGCGCGACGGAGCCCTCGGAGCGTTCGTGACGCGCACGAGACAGCGCGACCTCGTCATCAGTTTCTCGTTGCTGCTCCTGCTGCTCCTCAGCATGACGGTGTGGCTCATCGTGATGCACCGTGCGCAGCGTCTGGCCAACGTGCAGATGGACTTTGTGGCCGCGGTCTCGCACGACATGCGCACGCCGCTGACCGCCATCGCGTCAGCCGCCGACAACATCGCACACGGATTGGTGCGTGAAGAGGCGCAGCTCACCAAGTACGCCAGCACCATCGGCCGTCAGGCCCGCAAGCTCGCGGAACTGGTCGACCAGGCGCTGCAGTTCGCCGCAAGTCGGGAAACAACGCCGCGCTACTCCCCGCAGCGCATTGACATCGCGACCGCGATTGATACGGCGCTCGAAGGGACCGCGGACCTCATTCATACATCCGGCGTGACCATGACCTGCGACATTCAGAGCGACCTGCCGGCCGTGACCGGCGATCCGGTTGGAGTGCTGCAGTGCCTGCAGAATCTCATCACCAACGCGGTGAAATACGGCGGTGATAGCAAGTCGCTCGCCGTCCGCGCGTCGCTCGAACACACCGACAGAGGGCCGGAGATTCACATCAGCGTGCAGGACCACGGCCTCGGCATCGCTTCGGCCGATCTGCCGAAGATCTTCACGCCCTTCTACAGGAGTCCGGCGATTGCCGGCCGCATCCGCGGGACCGGTCTCGGACTGGCCGTTGCCCGCAGTGTGGTGGAGGCCATGAATGGACGCGTGACCGTGCAGAGCACGCTCGGCGAAGGCAGCACCTTCACGCTGCACATTCCCGTGGCGTGAAGGCCGCGTTACTTGATAATGACCCGATGACGCCTTACCGGAACTTCGCTCAACACCTGGACCCAGCTGTCGGCCCCAAACGCATTCTGGCTCTCGATGGCGGCGGGCTGCGCGGAGTACTGACCCTTGGCATGCTGCGCGAGATCGAAACGATCTTGCGAATGCAGCACGGCGGCGACGCGAACTTCCGGCTGGCGCACTACTTCGACCTCATCGCCGGCACGTCCACCGGCGCGATCATCGCGGCCGCGTTGTCGCTCGGCATGACGGTGGACGAGGTGCACGGCCACTACATGGACCTCGGCAAATTCGTGTTCAAACGCACGCTGACGCGCTGGGGTGCACTGCGCGCCAAGTTCGATGGCAACAAGGTCAAGCAGGCGCTGATCGGCGTGTACGGCGAGCGGCAGATGGACAGCGCCGATTTCCTGACTGGCCTGCTGGTGGTTTCCAAGCGTCTGGACACCGGCAGCCCCTGGCCCATCACCAACAACCCCAACGCCCGCTACTTCCGGGCCGGCACCAAGGCCACGACGATCCCCAACGGCGAGTACCCGCTCTGGCAAGTGGTGCGCGCCAGCACCGCGGCTCCCACCTTCTTCGACCCCGAAACCATTCGGATCGGCCGCGCTGCGGGTGGCCTCAAGGCGGTTACTGGCGACTTCGTCGACGGAGGCGTGAGTCCTCATAACAACCCAGCGCTACAGGCCCTGATGACAGCCACGATCGAAGGCTATCGC
>JBEBGB010000151.1:0-10070 GCA_040081675.1 Vicinamibacterales bacterium | reverse complement strand
TCAATATGAGCGATGAGATCTTTCCGATTCGCAAGTCGGACGCGGAGTGGGCAGCAACGCTGACCCCGGAACAGTACCGCGTGCTTCGCCAGCATGGCACGGAACGTCCGGGCGCCAGTCCGTTGAACCAGGAAAAGCGAGACGGCATGTTCGCCTGCGCCGGCTGCGGTCAGGTGCTGTTCGAGGCCGACACCAAGTACGACAGCTGCAGCGGTTGGCCCAGCTTCTTCAAACCCCTTGACGGCGCTGTTGCGACCACGGAAGACCGCAGCGCCTTCATGGTCCGCACCGAAGTACACTGCTCGGGCTGTGGCGGACACCTCGGACACGTCTTTCCCGATGGACCTCAGCCCACGGGCCTTCGATTCTGCATGAACGGGGCTGCCCTCTCGTTCACGCCGTCCGATCGAACCTGAAACAAGGAGCGCACCGTGTTTGGCAAGTCCGCACAGCTGCCGTCAAAGACCAATGCGCTACCGGGGCGCACCGAGCGCATGCCGGTTCCCGTGCTCCACTTCGTCAATGGTCGGCGTATCGTCGAGCCCTTTCCGGATGGCTTCGAAAAGGCCCTGTTCGGCATGGGGTGCTTCTGGGGCGCTGAGCGCAAGTTCTGGCAACTCGAAGACGTCTATAGCACCGCGGTGGGCTACGCCGCCGGCTTCACACCGAACCCGACCTATCGAGAGGTCTGCACCGGGATGACAGGACACAACGAAGTCGTCCTCGTTGTGTTCGACCCCAAGCGCATCTCATACGAGTCTCTGCTACGCACGTTCTGGGAGAACCACGATCCAACACAGGGCATGCGCCAGGGCCACGACGCAGGCACGCAGTACCGGTCCGGCATCTACACCTGCTCCGATGAGCAGCAGCAGACCGCCGAACGATCCAGAGAACAGTTTCAACGAGAGCTGAACGCTGCTGGATTTGGTCCGATCACGACCGAAGTATTGCCGGCGCCGGAGTTCTACTATGCCGAGGATTATCACCAGCAGTACCTCGCCAAGAACCCTGGCGGGTACTGCGGCCTCGGAGGTACGGGCGTGACCTGCCCAGTCGGTCTCGGCGCCCGAGCCTGAGCGCTGCTCGGTCGAATCAGACGATCGCACCCGGAAAAAACACGCGCTGGATGAACCAGAACGCCCCGCCGAGAATCACGGCGATCGAGCCAACGTAGACCAGGCGACCACCAAACGCCTGGTTGCGCGCCCTGAGCGACGCAAAGGCCAGACCCGCAACCATGACGATGATGAGTTGCGCGCTCTGGACGCCGACGCTGAAGGAAAAGATCGACCAACCCAGAGCCTGACGGGGCAGGTCCATCTGGCGAAGCACGTTCGCGAACCCGAACCCGTGGATGGCGCCGAAGCCGAACGTAATCCACCCGCGCAGGTCCTTGCCGTTGCGGACCATCAAGTTGTCTGCCCCGAGATAGACCAGACTCAAGGCGATGGCTGGCTCGACGATGCGGCCTGGAGGACTGAGAACGTTGAACGTCGCGAGTGTCAGCGTGATGACCTGCGCCACCGTGAACATGCTGACGATGAAAGCCAACTGCCTCAGGCTTGCACCAAGCAGCAAGACGCCAGCGAGAAAGAGCAAGTGCTCGGGACCGAACGCGATGTGCCTCATTCCCGAACCCACGAATCTGCGCACGACCGCCCACACGCCCTGGCGTGAGCCCGAGAAGAATTCCACCGTCGTCTTCGACTGATCGAGGATGGCCTGCAGCGCCAGCGCGTCCGATTCGTAGACGTTGACGAACGTCTGATGCATCGGGTCGTACGGAAACAT
Organism: Vicinamibacterales bacterium; assembly: GCA_040081675.1. Lineage (GTDB taxonomy): Bacteria > Acidobacteriota > Vicinamibacteria > Vicinamibacterales > CAVVIG01 > CAVVIG01. The sequence goes on along the minus strand of JBEBGB010000151.1, from coordinate 8,276 downwards.
CAACGCGTCGAGTCTCAGCACGCCTGGTGTGTCGGGCAGGTCGAATCGACCCGTCATCTTGATCGACTGCCGCTCGGGCAGCGCCTCCGGATCTGACCATGGTCCAGCCTGGAGCAACGCGCCGTCCGACTGCAGCCGGAACCTCGCCGCGAGCATCGTCGTGATGTTGGCGCCGTGCACCTTCAGTTCGTTGGCCCTCAGCAGACGCTCAGGAGGATCGACGTTCAGGTCGTGTGCGACGTCGATGATGTGCGCGACGAGATCTACCTCGACATGACCCTGACTCACACGGATGTCGAGATAGGTGAACGGCGTCGGGTGCGCCAATGCAGGCCGCACCGACAGCAGCAGTGCGGCGACGACCCCAAGGACAAGTGCGCGCATGGATGATAGACGGTCAATGGTAACGTATCGAGTGACGCCGGCCTTCCGATGCACGTCCTCCCAGTTGTCGATCCACACGATCCCCGCGTCGGTGCCTATGGAAGCCTCAGCGATGCGGTGCTGCTTCGAGAGCAAGGGTTCTTCGTTGCCGAAGGGCGCCTCGTTGTCGAGCGTCTCGTAACCGACGGCCGCTACGCCGTCGAGTCGCTGTTGTTGAACGCCGCATCGCTCGAAGCGCTGCGACCGTTGCTCGACGCCAACTTACCGAATGCGACGGTCTTCCTCTGCGAGACCTCGGCGTTCGAAGCGATTACAGGCTTCAACCTTCACCGCGGCTGCCTCGCGCTTGTGCATCGACCGGGCGCAATCGACTGGCGTGCCGCCGTCGGCGTGTCGAACCTTGTCGTTGTTCTCGAAAACGTCACCAATGCCGACAACGTCGGAAGCGTGTTCCGCAATGCGGCGGCATTTGGCGTCGGCGCTGTGCTCTCGAGTCCAACGTGTTGCGACCCGCTCTATCGGAAGGCCATTCGGACGTCGATGGGCGCCTCGCTCCGGGTGCCGTTCGCGAGGGTCGAGCCGTGGCCCAACGCCCTTGGCGACCTTCGGGCCGAAGGATTTACCATCGTCGCGCTGAGCCCGCGTGAGCCGTCGATGACGCTTGATGCCTTCGTGGCCGAGAAACGCACGGCGCGCGTGGCGCTGCTGCTCGGTACTGAGGGCGATGGACTCACGCGTGTCGCCGAAAGCATCGCCGACGTTCGGGTCCGAATCCCAACAACCGCAAATGTCGATTCGCTGAACCTCGCCGTCGCGACAGGCATTGCCTTGTCACGATTGGCGAGCACGTAAGTGGTACAAATAGGACCTTGTGGCGATACCTGTCGAACTCGATACCGAGCGGAAAATCCGCACGTACAACAAGCTGTACTACCGCTTCAACCATTGGCCAATCTGGATCTTTGTCTTCTTCATCGCTCCGGGACCACTTACCTTCGACCTGTTCGAGCACGGGTTCGACTGGCGCATGGGGCTCTGGCTGGGTGCGGTGCTTATCGGGACCGGGATAGCCGGTTTGAGGGGCGCGCTGCCCGGTGTCGAACCCAAGCCGTACATCATTCGCTTCACTGAAGATCGACCCAACCCGTTGTACCGGCGCGTCTGCTACACGTTCGCGTGGAGCGAGGTGGTGACGTTCGCGGTGTTGAACATTGCGGGGCTCATCGTTGCGATCGTGACTGGGCACTGGCAGCTCAAGCAGATCTATCAGTACGCCTACTTCCCGATGGCAGGCACGATCTGGTTGCTTGGCGCGCTTGGCCAGTTACCGCGCGTCAAGGCGTCGACCAAAGGCGAAGGACACGAACGACGCTACTTCTACGGGTCGGTGTGGGCGGTGTGCTGGGCCCAGCCGGTGCTGTGGTTTCTGTGGAGAGCGCTGCCGCGTTCAACGGGGTCGGACGTGTTCAAGCTGCTGGTGTTTCTCGGCATCCTTGCCTTTGTCGGCAACCTCGCACGGCTAGGTCGTCTGCCGCGGACCCGTCCGATCGTGCCGGGCGAGCTCGCCGTCTCCGACTGACGTCTGCTTGGTCTCTATCGGGGCATCCAACTCGGGACAGCGCACGTAAGCTGGGACGGAGCAACTGCTACGTCGAACTTGTCCCTTCAACTTCGGGTGCTCGCCAAACGCCGCCAGCTCGAACAGAGCTGCACCTGGTCGCCGGCCAAGCTTGCCGAACATCAGCGTGCCCAGACAGCGGCGATCCGTGCGTTTGCCATGGAGCGCTCGCCGTTCTACGCGCGCTTCCACCGGGGACTCGAGAATCGACCCCTTCACGAGCTGCCGATCCTGACCAAGTCAGAGCTAATGGCGCACTTCGACGACGTGGTGACCGATCGCGCCGTGCGCCTGGCCGACGTCGAGGGGTTTCTCAGCGGATCGACAGCGGACGACCGCTTTCGCAGTCGTTACCTCGTGCTTGCCACCTCAGGTAGTACCGGTCTGCGGGGCGTCTTTCTCTTCGACCAGGATGAGTGGATCGAGTGCCTCGCGTCGATCTCACGACCCATGACGTGGGCCGGAGTCCGACCTCGATTGTTCCCGCGCATTCGCTCGACGATGCTGGCGTCGACCTCGCCGTGGCATTACTCGTCGCAGGTCGGTCGCTCTCTGACGACAGTCCTGTTGCCGACGCTGCGGCTTGATGCGGGCGAACCGGTCGAGCGGATGGTGGAACGACTGAACGCGTGGCAGCCCGACGTGCTCGTCGCCTACCCGTCGGTGCTGCGCCTGCTCGCCGCGGAGCAGGTGGCAGGTCGGCTGAGGATTTCGCCGGAATCGTGCGCGACGAGTGCCGAAGTGTTGACCGAAGAGACGCGCCGGCGTGTGCGCGAGGCCTTCGGCGTGCGTGTGTTCGAAACCTACGGCGCGACGGAGTACGCGCCGATAGCCGCTGAGTGCGCGCACGGCAGCCGACATCTGTTCGAGGACGGAGCGGTCATCGAAGTCGTCGACGACCGCGGAAGCCCGGTTCCACCCGGCGTGTCTGGCGATCGCGTGCTGCTGACGATCTTCGGGCGTCGCACACAGCCGCTCATCCGCTACGAGATCAGCGACATGGTGCGTCTCTCGGATCGCACCTGCGAGTGCGGACGCCCCTTCCGCTGCATCGAAGCCATCGAAGGACGCCAGGAGGATGTGCTGGTGATGGAAGCGAGCGGAGCGTCGGGACGCACCATCGAAATCCATCCGAACGTCTTCCACCATGTGCTCGAGACCTCGCCGGCTAGCGCATGGCAGGTGGTGCAGGAAGACAACGGCCTGCTGGTCAACCTGGTCGGACTTAGAGACAGTGCCTCGGAACTGCCCCGGATCGAGGGCGCGGTTCGCGAAGCGGTATCCGCTCTGGGCGCGCGCACGCCTCCAGTGCGAGCCGCGTTGGTGGCTGAACTGCGCCGAGGGAGAACGAGCAAGGCCCCACTGATCATGGCTCGCGAGCGCCCAGCCGTACCGGCGCCGTCTGGCATCGCCGCGCGGTGATCGCAACGCGTCGGCGGAGGCTGTGAGCCTGGGGACTCGAGACCTCCTCAATCGCTGGCATCTGCTTCAAGCCCTTCCCGCGGCGTTGTTCAGGCCGTGATGTTCTGCCGACGTTTCGGTTCGAGCGACCGCTGCGAGTGCGCCCGCACTATCATTTCGAGCGATGGCAAAACGCGAAGGCTGGACCGGTTGGGATACTTACGCACCGTTCTACGACTGGGAGAACGCGCGAACGCTGGGACGCCGCGACGTGCCGTTCTGGCGCAACGTTGTGCGGCAGTCTCGTGGTCCGGTGCTGGAGCTTGGATGCGGAACGGGAAGGATCTCGGTGCCTCTCGCACGCGTGGGCGTCACCATCGTCGGTATCGATCGGTCAGCGCCAATGCTGGAGCGTGCGGCGAAACGCTTCGCGACAAGTCGCAAACGAACCGGCGCTCGCGGCAAGAAGCGTCTCCAGTTCGTGCGCGGAGACATCCGGTTCCTTCCGTTCGAGCGCGGCAGCTTCAAGACGGTGCTCGCACCGTACGGCATTCTGCAATCGCTGGTTCGCGACAAGGATCTCAATGCCACGCTCGCGGCCGTCGCACAGGTGCTCCAGCCGGGTGGTCTCTTCGGCGTGGACCTGGTACCCGACGTTCCCAACTGGCGGGAGTACTCGAACCGGGTTCAGATGAAGGGCAAGGCCGCCGGCGGGGCGTATCTCACGCTCGTCGAGTCGGTGCGCCAGGACCGTCAGAAGCACCTCACCATCTTCGAGCAGACCTACATCGAGCGACGCGGTCTGCAGGTGACAGAGCACACCTTCGACCTCACATTTCGCACGCTACCTATCCCAACGTTCACCAAGCGCCTCGAAAAGGCGGGCTTTGCCGTGGAGGCCGTTCTGGGTGATTATCGCGGCGGTCCGTGGGACGAACGCGCCGACGTGTGGATCATGCTGGCGCGTCGGCTATGATAGGATTTCTGGTCCGATCTCGTTGATTTAGCTGGAGTTTCCAACATGTCCGGCCATTCGAAGTGGCACACAATCAAGCACAAGAAGGGCGCAGCTGACGCCAAGCGTGGCAAGGTGTTCACGCGCATCATCAAGGAACTGACGATCGCCGCTCGCGGCGGCGGCGGCGACCCTGATATGAATCCGCGTCTGCGCACCATCATCGCCGAGGCCAAGGCAGCCAACATGCCCTCGGACAACATCAAGCGCGCGATTCGCCGCGGCACGGGCGAAGAGCCGGGTGTCTCGTACGAAGAAGCGCAGTACGAAGGCTACGGACCGGGTGGTGCTGCCGTCATCATCGACGTGCTGACCGATAACAAGAACCGCACGGTTGGCGAGCTGCGACATACGCTCACCAAGTACGGCGGCAACCTCGCCGAGAGCAACGCCGTCGCGTGGATGTTCTCCAAGAAGGGCTACATCGTCGTTCCCAAAGACAAGGCGGACGAAGACACCCTCATGGCGGCTGTGCTCGACGCCGGCGGCGACGACTTGCGTGACGACGGCGACAGCTGGGAAGTGTTCTCGTCGGTTGATTCGTACCACGCCGTGCTCGAAGCGGTGAAGGCGCTCGGCATCGAACCGGCCGCTTCCGAAATTTCCATGCTTCCGCAGAACTATCTGAAGCTCGAAGGCAGGCAGGCGCAGCAGATGGTGAAGCTCATGGAAATCCTGGACGATCACGACGATGTTCGCCAGGTGTGGTCGAACTTCGACATCGACGAAAAGGAGATCGAGGCCTCGCTGGCGTGAGGATCTTTGGCATCGACCCCGGTTCCGATCGCACCGGCTACGGCTGCGTCGAAACCGACGGTTCGCGCCACCGAATCATCGCCAGCGGCGCCATCAAGACGGCGGCCTCGGCTTCGTTTCCCGAAAAACTTCTGCAAATTCACACGGGGCTGGCGGCGCTTCTCGGCGAATGCCGGCCCGACTCGGTCGCGATCGAAAATCTCTTCTACTCGAACAACGCGCGCAGTGCCTTGAAGCTGGGTCACGCGCGCGGCGTCGCCATGCTGGCGGCCGTTGAATTGGGCCTTCCTGTTGCCGAGTACACACCGGCTGAAGTGAAACGTGCCGTCGTCGGCTATGGTCGTGCTGAAAAGCATCAGGTGCAGCACATGGTCAAGCTCATTCTGGGCCTCGACGAAGCGCCGACACCCCACGATGCCTCCGACGCGCTCGCTGTGGCCATCTGCCACAGCCATTCCCTCGGTCCTGTCGGTCTCGCCGCGACGAAGACGTCGAAGTCGCGCGCCGAAACCAGCTGGCGGCACTACAGGCCCGCCCGTCCGTGATCGCGCAACTCCGTGGTCGCATCGTCGAGAAACAACCCAATCGGATCGTGGTCGATGTGAACGGTGTGGGCTACGACGTGTTGGTGCCGCTTTCCACCTTCTATGGCCTCGGCGAGTCCGGTGCCGAGATTGCCCTGCGGATCCACACACACGTGCGCGAGGACGCACTGCTGCTCTATGGGTTCGCAACACGTCTCGAGCAGGACCTGTTCGAGCGCTTGATCTCGGTCAGCGGCATCGGTCCGAAGGTGGCGTTGGCGGTCCTGTCAGGTATCGAGCCAGCGGAGCTCATCAGGGCCATTCACCAGGCAGACCTTGCGCGCCTCACGGCCATTCCCGGAGTGGGCAAGAAGACCTCCGAGCGCATCGTGCTCGAACTGAAGGATCGGTTGCCGCGGGTCGAGCACACGCCGGCCCCCGACGGCAGTTCCGTTCAGCCGTCCGCCTTGCGGGACGACGTGCTGTCGGCGCTGATGAATTTGGGCTATCACCGTCCGCTTGCCGAGAAGGCCGTCGACGCCGCCATCAAGGGGAAGAGTGGCGATTTCGAAGGTACGCTTCGTCAGGCTCTTCGCGAGCTGGCGAGGTAGGCGATGGACGAGCGACTGACCGCGGCTGCCAAAGGCGATGAGGACGCGCAGTACGAGGCGGGCCTGCGTCCGCGCGCGCTCGACGAGTACATCGGCCAGGACCGCGTGCGCGAGAACCTGCACGTGTCGATTGCCGCCGCGCTCCAGCGCGGTGAAGCGCTCGATCACGTTCTGCTCTACGGTCCTCCAGGGCTCGGCAAGACCACGCTGGCGTATGTGATCGGGAACGAGCTGAAGGCGGCCGTTCGCGCCACGTCAGGTCCGGTACTCGAGAAGCCGGGCGACCTCGCCGCGATCCTGACAAACCTCCAGGCTCGCGAGGTGCTCTTCATCGACGAGATTCATCGCATGGCGCCGGCGATTGAAGAGATCCTCTATCCGGCACTCGAAGACTACGAACTCGACATCATGATCGGGCAGGGACCGAGTGCCAGGTCCGTCAAGGTACCACTCCAGCAGTTCACGCTGATCGGCGCCACGACCAGGGCTGGCCTGCTTACCTCGCCGTTGCGCGCGCGCTTCGGCATCGTCCATCGGCTCGAGTTCTACGAACTGTCCGACATGGAGGAAATCGTGCGGCGATCCGCGCGCATCCTCGACGTGCCGATTGTGATCGACGCCGTGGCCGAGATCGCGCGCCGCTCGAGGGGCACTCCGCGTATCGCGAACAGACTGCTCAGGCGCGTCCGCGATTTTGCGCAGGTGCGCGCCGACGGTACGATTACCCTCGACGTGGCGCTGGCCGCGCTGAAGCTGCTCGAAGTGGACGCCTACGGTTTCGATGAAGTCGACCGCAAGCTGCTCAGAACCATCATCGACAAGTTCGGGGGCGGGCCCGTCGGCGTGAACAGCATCGCGGCCGCGATCAGCGAAGAGCGAGACGCCATCGAGGACATGTACGAACCGTATCTGATTCAGATTGGCTTTCTGGACCGCACGCCTCGCGGGCGCGTCGCGACTCCCCGAGCCTATGAGTATTTCGGACTGCCCGCGCCGGGAAGGGATTCACGACTGTGGTAAGCGCTCAGGAACAGGGACAGGTGCGACGCACCTCGCGTTGTGCGGGCCGACCCGTGTATATCAGGTCGCTGGCGACCTATGTGCCGCCGCGTCTGTTGACCAACAGCGACCTCGAGAAGATGGTCGACACGACCGACGAGTGGATCCTGCAGCGCACCGGCATTCGCGAACGGCACATCGTCGATCCCGGCGTCGCCACGTCGGACCTGGCGAAGGAGGCGGCGCTCAAAGCCATCGAGCAGGCTGGTCTCACGCCGAACGATATCGGGCTCATCGTCGTCGGCACTGTGACGCCGGACATGTTGTTTCCGAGCACGGCGTGCCTGGTGCAGCACAAGATCGGCGCCCGCCATGCGTGGGGATTCGACCTGAGTGCCGCCTGCTCGGCCTTCACGTACGCGCTAACGGCCGCGAGCCAGATCGTATCTGCCGGATGCCATGACCATGCGCTGGTCATTGGTGCCGACGTCATGTCCAGCATCATCGATTACAAGGACCGCGCTACCTGCGTCCTGTTCGGCGACGGCGCCGGTGCGATGGTGGTATCGGCGGCGACCGCTGGTGAGCCATCCCTTGTCGACTTCGAGCACGAGATCGACGGGTCCGGAGGTCCGGCACTCTGCATGCCGGCGGGCGGAAGCCTGCGTCCGCCGTCACACGAGACGGTCGAGCAGGGGCTGCACTACGTGAAGCAGGACGGGGGGACGGTCTTCAAGTTTGCTGTGCGCAAGACCGAGGAAATCTCGCGGCGCATCATGGAGCGCAATCAGATCTCCGCAGCCGACCTCGATCTGTTTGTGTCGCACCAGGCCAATCGCCGCATCATCACGTCGGCTACGGAGAAGCTCGGTATCGACCCGGCCAAGGTCGTGATCAACATCGAGCGGTTCGGCAACACGACGGCCGCAACCATACCTCTCGCGCTCAACGACGCACGGACAGATGGT
>JBEBGB010000753.1:0-2635 GCA_040081675.1 Vicinamibacterales bacterium | reverse complement strand
CGCGGCTGCGCGTGCCACGTCCTCGGCCGCGCCGCCGCTCAATCCGTCGTTTGCGCCGCGCCACAGATTGGTGTCTACTTGCTTTCACTCGAGCGGTCCTCTCGCGTCAAAGCCTTCTGGTTCAGGCACCGTGACACGCTGCTCCGAGGCACGGACATTTCGAGCGTTTCGTGACCCGCCGATCCGCAAACGCCCTTGTAACGGGGCTAGTGGCACCGATCAACCTGGTCCTCGCCATCGAAGGGCGATCACACGGCACTTCACTTGGAGGTCCTCATGCGAGCTGGACAATTCCTCAAGACCACATGCGCTGTCGCTGCTGTTGTCATCGCGTCCTCAGAGGCGCGCATCTTGTCGCAGGCCCAGGTCGAACCGGTCAACGGCCTGCCCAATCCCTACGAGACCATCAGGAACTGGGGCACACTCCCCGGCGGACGCACCTGGGGTTCGACGGCGGGGATCGATATCGACCCCGACGGCCGGAGCATCTGGGCGTACGACCGGTGCGGGGGAAATTCGTGCGCGGGCTCGACGCTCGACCCCGTCCTCGAGTTCAATCCGACCGGCACGGTCATCAAGAGCTTCGGCGCGGGCACGATGATCTTCCCGCACGGGTTCCAGGTGGACAAGGACGGCAACGTCTGGGTGGCTGACGAGCGGGCCGCGACACCCGAGGAACTCGCGAAGTTTCCTGACGCGCGTGGCAAGGGCAACCGCGTCATCAAGTTCAGTCCTGAAGGGAAGATCCTCCTGACGATCGGCCGCGGCGGCGCGCCAGGCGATCCACCCGAGGCGCTCAACGAGCCGTGCGACGTCATCGTCGCGCAGAATGGCGACATCCTGATTTCGGAAGGGCACAGTGGTCAGAACCCGACACCGCCAGCGGGGACGGTCGGGCGCATCTCCATCTTCAACAAGGACGGTCGGTTCATCCGCAGCTTCGGCAAGCTCGGCTCGGCGCCAGGTGAATTCAGGACGCCGCACGCGATGGTCTTCGACGCACGCGGACGGTTGATCGTCGCCGACCGCGGCAACGTCCGACTCCAGGTATTCGATCAGAACTACAGGTTCGTCGAGGAGTGGAAGCAGTTCAGCCGTGTCAGCGGGATGTTCATCAAGAACGACATCCTGTACGCGAATGACTCGGAGTCCAGTCGCACGACCCATCCCGGGTGGAAGAAGGGCGTGCGGATCGGGAGCGCCAAGGACGGGAAGGTGATGTTCTTCATCCCGCCGCACATGACCGAGCAGCCAGAGGGCGCGTCGGGAGAAGGCATTGCCGTTGACGCCACGGGTGATATCTACGGCGCGGAAGTCACTGTTCGCGGCCTGACGAAGTACATCAGGCGGTTGCCAACCGGCTTCTAGTCTCTGCCGGCCTGGTTGACGACGGGCATGGCCGACGCTCAATCACGTGACCCACCGGCCGCGACGGTGATCGCACCAGTGCGCGCGGCCTTCGTGCCAAGCTCGGTGTGACCGGAGGCAATGCCCAGCGCCCATAGCCCAGCGCCTATAGCCCTTCCTGACCCTCCCGGCCGTCCAGACCGTCCCGACCGCCCGGCCGTTCTGGCTGTCGGCTTTAGAAACGATGTGTGTAGAGCACCTTCGACGCGATGCGGCGGTCGAGCGTGGTGAAGCGCGATAGCGTCGGGTCGTCCAGCCAGTTGTGCGTGTACACGAAATAGACGTCGCTCCCTGGCCGCAGAATCCAACGGAAGCGAGACTGCCAGCCGAGCACGGCACTCACTGAGTCGTACTGGAAGTTGTTCACGAGCGCGATCCACGGGCTGAACTGCGTCTCGCCGACGAGGCGGTAGAGACGCGTGGTGAAGGCGCCCTCGGGCAACCGGACGCGGTTCACCTCGGTCGACCCGTAGACGATGAGCCCGGGACGGGCACGAACGGTAAGGTTGATGGCGGCGCCGCGCTTGGTGCCCGAGTAGAACCCGCCGCTCTCGACCGTCGCGCTGACAGCGAGCGTCCGCCGGTTCGCTGTCTGCGCCCGGAAACTCAGATTGTTCGTGTCGTACTCCGCCCCGAGCGGCAGGGTGATGCCGCGGCTCGGTGTGTACGGCTCGTCGAGGCGCTCGTGATTGTTCGACACGGTCACCGAGAACGAGTCCTGCGACTGGAACTGGACGTCGAACACCTTGACGTCCACCGATCGGGAGAGGAGCGCATTGTCCAGGTCGGTCTGCACGTCGACTGCGGTGCTGAACCCGTACCGGCGCACGACCCGGCTTCCCCGCGGCCTTGGACCGTACTCGATGCTCGGCTGATAGCGTCGATACCCTCGACGCGTGACAAAACCAATCGCGGGGTCGAAGTTGGTGTCCACATGCCGTGATGCGAACTGCAGATTCCAGAGATCGTTTGGCATGGCTGCCGTCAGGCCGAAGGAATTGCCGTCCTTGCCGGTCGCTGGATTGGTGGCGTGCAGGAAGTAGCCGGTCGATTCGAGATTCTGTGATCCGCGAAAGCGTGAGGTCGCCAGTCTGAAGTCGGCGCCGGCCGTCTGACGGACAGCGGACGCGGTGCCGTGCGGATCGCGCCGTGTGTACAAGCCACCGACGTACGACTGCGCGAGAATGCGCCTGCGCACGCGCCCGACGGTGAACTCTTCGCCGATCGT
>JBEBGB010000150.1:0-10089 GCA_040081675.1 Vicinamibacterales bacterium | reverse complement strand
TAAGCACGACCAACGTTCTGGTTCGTTATCGCGCTTTCCAAGGTGCCTTGATGAGCAGCTTCGGATCGATTCCCGCCTTCGGCACGAACTTCTGCGTGCGTCCGTACTGGTTGTCGCCGCCGTAGAGAATGCCCGTCGAGTCCACCGTGAACGTGTGGACTTCCAGGTAACCGTCGGGCAGGTCCTTCGGAACCATCCACGTGTAGAGATGGTTGCCCTTGAAGTCCAGCTTGTTGAACCGCAGCGGACTGAGGTCTGTCACCCAGATGGCATCGTCGTTCACGATGATGTCGAGCGGGAGATTGAATCCCGTGAACGCTTCGACGAACTCCACCTTCGCTGGGTCTGGCGTCGTCTTGAAGACGTTGATGCGTCCGCCGGAGCGATCGAGCGCGAAGATGCGACCCTCGGGGCCGATACCGAGCGCGTGAACGCCGTTGAACTGCCCGGGGCCGGTGCCCTTTCCACCGAACTCGCCGATGTAGTTCAGGTTCTTGTCCATGATCATCACGCGATGGTTGTCGAGTCCATCGGCAATGAGCACGCGTCCGTCAGGAAGGAACGCCACGTCTTGAGGCTTGCCGAAGTGCGTGCCGTCGGCGCCCTGCACGTTCTTCTCGCCGAGGGTCTTGAGCAGCTGTTTGCCGTCGTTCGAGAAGACGTAGATCTGGCTGAACGTTTCGTTCACCACCCACACCCTGTGCTCCGGGTCGTAGGGACTGATGCGCAAGCGATGCGGTCCAGGACCCGACGAGCCTTCGCAGAGCGAATCCCACTGGGTCCAGCGCTCCTTCGTGTTGCCGTTGGCGTCGAGCGTGTAGAGGCAGTTCTGCCAGACGCGGCCCTTGGTCTCGCTCAGCACGTTGATGCCAATCGATCCAGCGAACCCGAGAAAGCCCGCGGGCACGGGATCGGGCAGTCGATATTCGCCGCGCTGCGCGACGAAGATGCGGTCGGGCGATTCCGCAAAGACGCCGGAGTTCCCACCGAATGCAAAACCGGCTTTGGCGAATGGCTTGTGCCAGAAGCGGACGATGTCGTACGGGCTTGGCCCGACAGGTCCAGAGATCACGGCCTGCGGCGCCTGGGCTCGCAGGGCGGGGATGCCCAAGGCCAACGCGAGCGCACTCACGGACAGGCCGACGGTCAGTCGAGTGACGGTGCGCACACGATTTGAGGGTGACATGGCAATTCTCCAGCTGCGAGGAACGAGTTGCTGATTCTGCCATGAGACGCCGGAATCGGATCGCTCAATGGTCGCGTCGGGCGTGGCCGCCGTAGACAGATTTGTGCAGCGCGAGGCCGGCTCGAGCATCGATCCGCGCGCTCTCGAGGCGAAGTTTATGGTTGAGCTGCTGTCGGTCTTCGGCCTACACTTCAGCTTGTGGATCTCAGCGCAAAAGGGAGTCAGGTAGCAGGCTCCTGCAAGGTCTGTCTCAAGGCCGAGAAGATGGGCGGCGCCATTCGGTGCATGGCCTGCGGGCGCTGGGTACCACGCGTCGACCGGCGCAAGGCCGCGGGCGCCATGCAGAGCAGCGCGTCACGAGCCGAAGCCGCTGAGGCTGCGGCGAGCTGTCCTCAATGCCGGCCCGACGAGCAGCGTCCACGCGCCACGATCAGGCTTCCATACCGCACGTTCTTCAAGTGCGACCGTTGCCTGTCGGTCTGGTCGATCGACACGCAGCGGACTTGAACTGAGGACTCTGTCAGTCCATGGTCCTTGGTTCTTGATCCGCGTCTCGAACCGGGTCTCTTGGACGAGGAACAAAGCACCACGAACGAAGGACGGCGCGCTACGTCGATTCCGCGCGCGCTAGAGACGCCAATCGCAATCGATAGGTCGGCAGCGATGTGCCGAGCAGGGCTGCGCCGGCCGTAGGCTTGTCTGGAACGTGCTGCGCGATGACCTCGACCAGGGACCGCTCCGCAGCCGAGAGCACGTCCTGACCGGCGTCAGCAGGCTGTGCCCGCACCAGCCGATCGACGACTTGGCCCATCGGATCCCACTCGGACGGACGCCGCACGAGCTGCGCTTCGTTCTGCGCACGTCTCAGACGTCGCACGAAGGTGGTCTCGGGCAAACCGAGCCGCGCTGATGCGCGACGCGCGACCTGGCCCGACTGCGCAAACGCGGTGAGCACGAGATCGTTGTCGAGCCATCGTCCGAGCGGGGGATACGCGGTGTTGGGCGCTGCGGTGATGGTGGTCACGATTGAGTCGAGGCACGAGTGGAGCGACTCCCAGGCTGTCGCCGCGTCGGTCTGTCTCGAGCCACCGGGCAGCGCGGGAACGCTCGGCTCCTCTGCGAGTGAAAAGGCAAGCGCGGGCGAGCCAGCAACCGTCTGACTGGTCCCGGTCGGCAGCGCGAGGGCCTCAACAGTCAGCGTTTCGCCGCTGCTCATGATCACCGCGCGCATGATGCGGTTCTGCAATTCCCGAATGTTGCCCGGCCACGAGTAGCGAACGAGGGCGTCCTCGACCCCAGGACCGAGATTGCGCACCGCCTTCTGATACTTCGGAGCAAACACCTCGAGGAAGTGTCGCCCCAGTTCGAGAATGTCTTCCCGCCGATCGCGCAGGGGAGGAATCGACAGCGCGATGACGTTCAAGCGGTGATAGAGGTCGCCGCGGAAGCGCCCGTTGGCCACTTCCTCCGCAAGGTCGCGGTTGGTGGCCGCCATGACGCGAACGTCGACGCGCCGAACCACGGTTGAACCGACAGCAGTGAAGTGCTTCTCCTGCACGAAGCGCAACAGCTTGGATTGCACCTCGAGCGGCAGCTCGCCAATCTCGTCGAGCAGCACCGTGCCACCGTCGGCCTGTGCCAGTCGGCCGAGCGATTTCGTGATGGCGCCGGTAAACGCGCCGCGCTCATGTCCGAACAATTCGCTTTCGATCAGCGTGGCTGGAATGGCGCCGCAGTCGACCACCACGAGCGGCTTGTTGCGGCGGCTGCTCATCTGGTGGATGGTCTGCGCGAGCATCTCCTTACCGGTACCACTCTCGCCGAGTATGAGGACCGTGGCGTCAGTGTCGGCCACGCGGTGCGCGGTGACGAGCAGGTCTTCCATCTGCGGTGAAGCATGGACCACGCGCGCTTGCCGGAGTGCGGTGCGCAGTCCCTTGAGTTCACCGACAAGGCGCTGCTTTTCGAGGTCGTCCTGCTGACGCCGACGGTCCGCGGCGCGCGCACGCTCGAGCGCGAGACCGATCGGACCGCCCAGTCCCGTCATGAAGCGCAGGTCTGTCTCGTCGACGGTGATGTAGCCGGCTGTTCCAGCCAGGAGCAGCACCGCGAGCAGGTTGCCGTCCACCATGAGTGGCACCGCGCAGGTGACGGTGCCGCCGTGCTCATCGGGCGCAGGACCGGTCCATATCGGGGTGCGCGTCTCGGCGGCGCGTTCGGCGATCGCGCGTTGCTCCAGCGTCACCATCGCAGGATCGACTTCAACGTCCTGCCCATCGCCAGCGCCGTGACCAAGCGCGTAGCGAAGTTCCAGCCCGTGATGGGTGGGCTCGAAGAACGTCACGAGTGCCGCGGACAGCGCTCGCCGCAGTTGGCGGGTGACGCGCTTGGCGAGGTCCAGCGGCGAACTGCTCGACGCGAGCAGCCCGACGGTGTCCCAGAGCAGTCCCATGTTGCGGTAGTCGCGGTCTTGATCTCCTGTGAAGGCATGACGCAGACGATCGAGCGGTTCGGCCGCTTCCGCGGCGCCGTCGCGCCACGTGCAGACACGGCTCCCGCCCGATTGCTTGGCAACCGCCAGTGCGGTCTCTGCGCGGCCCATGAAGTCGACAGGATCCAGCGAGCCGACTTCGTCGGCCGACAGGCTCGCGATGCCCATGCTGAAGGTCAACTCGATCCCTTCGTCCAGGAACGGCGCCGCGCTGAACGAGGTCCGCAGCTTGCCCGCCACGATCGCGGCAGATTCACGTCCGCTGTTCGTGAGGATGACGCCGAAGGTGGCGGCACCGTGTCGGCACAACAGATCCGTGCAGCGCAGGGTCGTCTGTGCGCGCGACACCACTTCGCGCAGCGCGTTGTCGCCAACCTCGCGCCCGAAGGTCGCGTTCACCTGCGCGAAGTCGTCGGCGTTGAAGAGCAGCAACGACAACGGCGTGTGGTCGGCCCGAGCGAGACTCAGCTCACGTCGTAGCAACGTGCGAAGCACTGAACGCCCCGGAAGACCAGTGAGCGGGTCCGCCAGGGAGTCGTACAGGAACAAGTACAGCGAGGCGAGTCGTGCGGCGAGGCCGAGAGCCGATTGCCCGAGAGCCAGGCCATGCGGCTGAGAGCCGAGCGCCGCGGCGTGCACGGCTGCGTCTGTCGAGAAACGAAGCGCAAGCCAGCCGGCAATCGGCGCTCCGCTACGGTCGGACACGCGTCGCGTTGGCGATGCCGCACGGCCGGTGAATCGCGCCGAGTGTGGCGATTCCTGCCACAGGCTCGCCACAGCAGGAATTGGGAGCAGCGCGCCCGTGGCCAGGATACTGGGAACCGCGGAGGTACCGTCGTGCGCAAGGTGCAGCGCGACGAAGGCGTCTGCCGAGTCGAGGTTCGCCAGTTCCGGAACGGCGGCCTCGTCACCCGAGTGCGTGAGAATCGCCTGATCGAGGCCCGGCCATGTTGGCACGAACACGGACACGAGATCGGCGCCGCACCCGTCTCGAACCGCGCTGAGGAACGCTCGAATGACTTGATCGGGTCGTCTCATGATTGCTCATGGAATCGACCCGCTACGGTGTCGGCTGCAGGCGCCCGTGCACCGCTATTTCACATGGGGACACCGTTCTTGCGGCGTATCCGCCGATTTTGTTGCGACACGCAGCGGAATTTTGAGCGTCCGGCACGGAGCTTCACGCGGTGACACATCGTGCCGGCAATCGAGGGTGAAGAAAGTTTCAGGTAGCGAGCAGCGCATCGTTGAGCAGGGCGAGCAGCGCGACGCACGCCGTATCCACGCGCAGCGTCCGCGGCCCCATGCTCACGGACGTGAACTTGTGGTCGCGAAGGAGCTCGAGCTCGAATCGATTCCATCCGCCTTCAGGACCAATGGCGATGAGCACGCGCGAGCCAGTCGCCAGACGGCATGCGTCGAAGATGGACGACTCGCCAGACGGATGAGCGACGAGCCGACGCGCATCGCCGACGAGCGTGTCCAGGTCGTCTTCGATGAGGACGCGAAACTGCCTGTGCGTGGTGACGATCGGCAGGCGCGTATCCCGCGCTTGCTGAAGGCCCTCGACGAGCAGTGGGCCATAGATCGCGGGATCGAGAAAGTGTGTGTCGAAGTAATTGCGTTCGACGCGTTGAGCGTTCGTCAACATGACCCGACCGACGCCGAGCGCGGCGAGTTGTGCCCAGAGGCGACGCAGCACCTTCGGGCGGGGAAGGGCGAGCAGGAGATCGACTGGCGGTCGAGCCGGTGTCTCGCCGAACTCACACGTCAGCGTCACGCTCGCGTCATCCACCGAGACGACGATGCCGCGACCGATGGGACCGTCCAGAACGCCGATCCGAATCTCCTGGCCCGCGGAAACGGCGAGCACGTGTTTCAGATGACGCGCGCGGTCGTCCGCGAGGCGGACAACACCGGCATCGTCCACTTCACCCCTTTCGAGGAGGATCAGGTTCACGTCGCCGAGACCCAGAGCCTTCTTAGAGTTGGTTGCAAGATGACGAAAAGCTCTACCACAGAGCACACCGAGCGAACCGAGAACACGGAGAAATACGAGCAAAATCAGCGGTGCCATCCGTTCGTCTCTGTGGCCTCCGTGGTAGTGCTCTAATTCTTGAAATGCACTCTTAGTTCTCGCGTAGTCCGAACGTGAAGAGCGCGCTGCCGGAGATGACCGACACGTACTGCTTTCCGTCGACCTGGAACGTGACCGGTGCCATCACAATCTGTCCGCCGAGGTTCGTCTTCCACAGCAACTCGCCTGTTCTGGCATCGAGCGCATAGAAATAACCCTCGCGTCCTCCCGTGAAGAGGAGGTCGCTCGCCGTCGTCAGCATGCCGCCGTCGGTGACGTCGAACTGCGTCGCCTTCCATTTCGCCTTACCGGTTTGCGGATCCATCGCCATGACGGCGCCGTTACCGACTTCGTCCGTCCAGTTGTTGATGGGGCCCCGGCGTCCGATGCCGATGCTTGGTGCGCCGGGCACGGGTGTGACGACGGTGAAGCCGCCGCCAGAGAAGTTGCGTCCCGGCTGGTACGTGGACTCTTCGGGACGATAGATCGTGCCGTAGTTCTCCCAGGCCGAGAAGTAGAAGAGCCCCGTGCGCGGGCTGAATGACGGCGGATACCAATTCGTGCCGCCCTGATTCCCGGGATAGGTTGGCATGCCCGCGGGCTGTCTGGTCTGGATAGGCCGACCGTTAGCGTCGAGTCCGCTCGCCCAGTTCACCTTCACGAACGGCTCGCCCAACAGGAACTTGCCCGTGCGTCGATCGAGCACGTAGAAGTAGCCGTTGCGGTTGGCCCACATCATCACCTTGGTAGGCGTGCCCCGGAAGTTGATGTCGGCGAGCACAGGGACCTGCACCGAGTCGTAGTCGTAGCCGTCGTTCGGCGTGAACTGGAAGTGCCACTTGAGCTCACCCGTGTCGGCGTCGAGTGCGACGACCGAGTCGGTGTACAAGTTGTCGCCAGGCCGCTGGAACGGGTTCCAATCGGGACCCGGATTGCCGATGCCCCAGTACGTCAGGTTCACGTCTGGATCGTAGGAGCCGGTGACCCACACCGAGCCGCCGCCCGACTTCCAGTGGTCGTCCTTCCAGGTGTCGTGTCCCTTTTCGCCGGGACCGGGAATGGCGTTGAACCGCCACGCTTCCTTGCCCGTCTTCGGATCGAACGCCGCGATGAAGCCCCGAATGCCGAACTCGCCGCCGCCGACGCCGACAACCACCTTGTCCTTGATGATGAGCGGTGCGAGCGTGATGGAGTAGGCGAGCTTCACGTCGGCCACGGTGACGTTCCACAGCGGCTTGCCGTTCTTTGCGTCAAGCGCGATGAGATGGCCGTCCAGCGTTCCCATGAAGAGCGTGTCGCCGAGAATGGCCACGCCGCGGTTGTTGGCCCCGCAGCAGACGCGCGAATCGGGAGAGGGCGTCCAGCGGTAGAGCCAGAACATGCGGCCAGTCTTCGCGTCCACCGCCATGACGTCGTTGGGACGCTCGGTGAGGTACATCACGCCGTCGACCACGATCGGATTGGCTTGCCAGGCGCCAAAGACCTGGTTCTGCAGCACCCACTTCGACTCGAGCGTCTTCACATTCGCAGGCGTGACTTGCGCGAGCGTGCTGTAGCGCTGACTGTTGTACGTGCCGTTGTAGGTGAGCCAGTTGGCCGGTTCGGCGGCGGCTTTCAGAATGCGGTCGTAGGTGACGAGCCCGTTGTTCTGCGCGTGCACCGAGAGGCTGCCCATGACCGCGGCAACGGTGACGAGGCCGGCGAGTGTCGTGCGTTTCATCACAGCCCCTTTAGCGTGAGGAGATAGGCCACAAGATCGGCAACCTCGTCTGCCGAGAGCGACTTCGAGGCAGAGGGCATCGGCGAGGTCTTGCCGAGTTCGTAGGTGCGCAGGTCGGCCTTGGTCAGCGACACGAGGCGCTCCTGGTCGTCAATGAGCTGCACCGTGAAGGTGTCTTCGTTCAATCGACGGCCGCGAATGGTTCGGCCGTCCTTCGTCACGGCGCGCACTGGACGATTGATGGGCAGCATGGCGCTGGTTGGATCGAGCAGTGACCGCTGCAGCGCTGCTGGCGTGCGGACGGCGCCAACATCGCTCAGGTCTGGCGCCGAACGTGGTCCGATGCCGTTCACCCGGTGGCACGTCGCACAGCCGCCTTTGGCAGCAAACAGCGCCTTCCCTCGGTCGGGATTACCGACCTTCACCGCAGTACCGCTTGGATCGAACCCGGCGCGGATGAACGCGAGCACCGCGGTCAACTCCGCGGGTTGGAACTTGAAGCCCGGCATGCCCGCGGCCGCAATGCCAGCTGTAATGACGCGCGACAGGTCATCGTCCGAGACACTGCGGCGGAAGACACCGCGTCGAAGGTCGACGCCGTTGACACCGTCGCCGTTCGGTCCGTGGCACAGGTTGCACTGATTGGCGTAGAGCCGGGAGCCCGCCTCGATGTCGGCCGACGTGTATTGATGGTCTGCCGACGGCTGGGCGGCCGCAGGCGACACCGCAAGGCCGACGAGAGCGAACGCGGCAAGCAGCACGGCGGAGAGCCGCTGAAAATAGGGCATGGCCGGCCTTTGT
Source organism: Vicinamibacterales bacterium (assembly GCA_040081675.1). Classification (GTDB taxonomy): domain Bacteria; phylum Acidobacteriota; class Vicinamibacteria; order Vicinamibacterales; family CAVVIG01; genus CAVVIG01. Next base: position 1,814 of record JBEBGB010000150.1, on the reverse strand, counting down.
ACCTGATCGCGCCGGCCCTGTCTATCGGCCAATCAGTCGGCGAATTGAGGAACTCGCCAAGTCGTTCGTCAGTATCGAAAGAGATATTGCAGCTTCGCGAAGATCGCACGGTTGGTTCTGGTGTAGTCCTGGTCGCCGGGATAGAGGGCGGCGTTGAACTTCTCGGCGGACCGATAGCGGTCGTCGTAGCCGACGTAGAGCGCCGTGCCAGAGTTGACGCGGTAGGTCACGAGCAGGTTGCCGCCGAGCGTCCCGTCGTAGTTGTTGTAGTCGATGATGTTGCGCAGCAGGAGACGGTCCGTGAACTGGTACGTCGTGAGCAGTCGGTAGATGCGGATCTTGAACTCGTCTGTGTTGGTCGCAAGATTGGTGAAGCGACTGGTCGTGAGATTCAGTTCCGTCTGCAGGCGCGTCTGTGGGCGCAGGGTGAGCGTGAAGTTGGCTTCGCGGCCTCTACCGAGATACGGGTTCGTGACGTAGCGGATTTGGTCGCCCCAATTCGTGAACCCACCAAACGACACCCGGCGGCTCGTGTTCACGCCCATGCCCATGCCGTAGCGGACCTTGTGGAAGTCGACTTTGTTGTACCGCTCCATGTCGCGGTCGGTGTTGAAGTTGACCTGGATGTTTCTGCTGAACTGGGTGTTCCAGCCCAACCCGACACCGGTGTCCTGTACCTTGCCGCTGAATTCGTAGTTGCGGTTGTAGTTGAACCTGGGACCCAGGTTCACGATCCAGTTTTGCGGCCACCATCGATAGAAGACGTTCCCGGTGACCTGTCGCTCGTCGGTCCGTCGGACGAAGCCGGAGTCGGTGCGGAAATTGGGACTGGTCTCGTAGTAGAACGCGTTGTAGCCGAGGCCGCGTCCTTCTTTTCTGAAGTTCGCGTCGATCAAGTGTCCGGAGCGATCGACGCCCGTACTGTCGCGGTTGCTGGAGCTGATCGCCTTGAATGACAACCGTTGGCTGCGTCCCAGGCGGAACTGACTGTCGATGCCTCCAACGCGACTGTGCTGATCCATGAACTCGCGGTCGGTCATGATCAGTCCGATACTCGACTCCGAGTACAGGTCGTAGCGTACGCGCCCGTAGATGTTCGTCGCCGAGCGGCCGTACGCCGGGTCGCCGACATCAACACGTCCCGGCGCCTCGTCGTCGGCGAGCACGAAGCCAACCGTGGTCCGACCAACCTTGCCTGTAACCTTCGCGCCGTAGCGAGGGTCGACAATGGTGCGCGTATGCACCAGCGTGACCGGGCTGGGTATGCTGAAAATCTCCTGGCCTTCGAGGAAGAACGGCCGTAGTTCGGGGAAGAACAGCGGAAAGCGCTGGTTCACATCCACCTGCTGACGGTCGGATTCAATCTGCGAAAAATCAGGGTTGAGGGTGAAGTCGAGCGTCAGGTTCGACGTCAGACCGTACTTCACACCAATCCCGCCCTCCTTGACGTTCGACTTGCCGCGGATGCCGGTCGTCGCGTCGAGTGCCGACGCGCTGATCCCAGTGACGGTCGGCTGGAACTCGAGATTGCGACTCGTGGACAGCTGACGCATGCCCTCGATGGTGCCCATCTGCGCCAGGAAGCCGATGACATTGCGTGAAATCGGCGCCCACACGACCGCCTCGTTCTTGCCCTGAATTTCGCGCTGAACCTGGAAGCCCCACTTGTGCGGTTCGTTGTCCTTACGGGCTGGATACCGCAGGCTCTTGAACGGGATGGCCATTTCGGCAGTCCATCCGTCTTCGACAAGCGTGCCAGCCGAGAAGAACAAGGCGTCCCACGACGGATCGCCAGGCCCACGGCGACCACCACC
>JBEBGB010000752.1:0-2637 GCA_040081675.1 Vicinamibacterales bacterium | reverse complement strand
TGAGTTCTGAGTTCTGAGTTCCGAGCATTCCGACTCAGAACTCACTACTCACGACTGCAACTGCTCTAAGAAGCCGCCACTCCCTCGCGATTCCACGGCGCCACCTTGAAGAGCAGCAGCATGCCCGGCAGCGCCAGCATGGCGCACAGCATAAAGAAGCCCGACCAACCCATCGCCTCCACCAACCATCCCGTTGCGGCGTTGGCGAACGTACGCGGGATGGCCGTCAGGCTCGTGAATAGCGCGAGTTGCGTCGCCGTATACGCCGGGTGAGTCGTCCGCGCGATGAAGGCGACGAATGCCGCGGCGCCAAGACCCACACCGAGCGCCTCGAGTCCAATCACGACGCCGAGTTGAGCCAGGTGGGCGCTCGTGATCTCGGCGTGAGGTCCTTCAGATGCCAGCCACACGAAACCCAGAATGGAGACCACCTGCACGACTCCGAACAGCCACAGTGCTTTGTTGATGCCGATCCGCACCATCCACAGCCCGCCGAGCAACGCGCCGATCACCTGAAGCCAGAGGCCGGCATTCTTGGCGACCAGACCGATCTGAGTCTTTGAAAAACCCATGTCGAGATAGAACGGCGTGGCGAGCGCCGTGCACATGCTGTCGCCGAGTTTGTAGAAGAGCAGAAAAGCCAGGATCAGCAGCGCGCTGCGCCATCCCTGCCGCGTGATGAATTCGCGAAACGGATCGACGACGGCTGCTCGCAGCGTTCTGGGCGGCGCCGCTCTCTCCGGCTCTCGAACGAGCAGCGTCATCACCACGCCAGGCAGCATGAAGAGCGCCGTGATGAAGAACACCTGACTCCACGGCATCCTGTCCGCCAGGATCAAGGCCAAAGACCCGGACACGAGCCCAGCGATGCGATACGCGTTCACATGGACGGCATTTCCGAGTCCGAGTTCCGCGTCCGACAAGAGTTCACGCCGATAGGCATCGATCGCGATGTCCTGCGTTGCCGAGAGAAAGGCAAGCAACGTGGCGAGGACGACGATGACGCGCAGGTCGGTTTGTGGCGAGAACATGCCGAGCGACGCAATCACCACGAGAAGGCCCACCTGGGTCAGCAGCATCCATCCGCGCCGCCGCCCCAGAACCGGCACGACATACCGGTCGAGGAACGGCGACCACAGGAATTTCCAGGTGTAGGGAAACTGGATCAGCGCGAACACGCCGATCACCTTGAGGTCGACTTTTTCGGTGCGTAGCCACGCGGGCACCAGCGTGAGCAGCAGGTACAGCGGCAAACCGGAGGCGAAGCCGGTGAACACGCAGATGAGCATGCGGCGCGTGAAGAGTTGCCGCCAGACGCTCACGACTTCTGCTCTGGCCTGAGCCGGGGAGGCAGCACCGGCTGGGTCAACGGCCGGTGCCTTCTTGATGGGGCTTTGATCGTTGGTGCCTGACACTCAGCGTGACGCCGGCGGCAGCGACGACACATACGCCGCGATGTTCACGAAGTCGGCGTCCGTCAGTTTCTCGACGACTGGCATCATCAACGTCGTCCACTCGCCGTGGCGCGCGCCAACCTGCATGTCGTACATCTGGCGCACGAGATAACTGGGTGACCGACCTGCGATTCCTGGCACCGGGCCGAGTCCGTTCAGGCCGGCTCCATGACACATGGCGCACGCCTCGGTCTTGCCAGCGCCTCCCGTTGTGGCCAGCGCTTGACCCTTCTTGATGCTGCCCACTGGAGCGTATGCGATGAACGGAGAGCGGGGATCGCGCAGGATTTCAGTGCGTTCGGGATCTTCTGGTGTCTCGATGATGCGAACACCAATGGGTTCACGCTGGCCGCCCTCGACAGGAATCCAGATGCCGCCGCGGCTCTCCATCTTCGGCACGGAAGCTGTCTCGACCACCTTCACCCACGGAGTCCAGGGCATCTTGCCGAAGTACTCAGCGGAGGCCTTGATCTCCTCGGCGGTCAGGGCTTTCGCGATCGCGATCATGAGGTTCGTGTTGCCCTTGCGCGGCTCAGCGCTCTTGCGAACGCCACTCGCGAAGTCGTTCATCTGCTGGATGAAGTAGGACACGGGCAGTCCCGAGACGCCGGCGTTCTCCTGGCGGCCCTTTCCATTCGGATAGTGGCAGAGACCGCAGGCTCGAGCGTCCGGGCGCTTGCCCCGCGCCACTACGTCGGGCATCGGCGGATGGTCTCCGGGGAACCAGTCGGCGGGCCCGAAGCCGTCGCTGATCTGTTGGCGCGTGAAGGTGAGCGTGCTGCCGGGAACCTGTTTCGGCGACGTGTCAGGTGCAGCGGCTTGTGCGGCGGGCGTTCCTGCCGGTGGGGGCGTCGGAATGGCATAGGCCCACGCCGGTGGCTGACCTGCGGCACGAGTCACCCACGGAAACGCCAGCGGCGTCAGCGCGAGCGCGAGGAGTGCAGTGGCAGTACGCATGGCCCGAATGATAGTCCGAGCAGTGCGGCAGCGCGCCATCTTCTCATCGGGCTTGAAGCCGCACCCCGGTGCTCCGCCTCAGTCGGCATCCATCTGGGGAGGCGCGTCGATCGGCCCGCTATGGCTCGTCAGCCAACATGAGTTCCTCGAGCCGGTCGAAGCCGGCGATCATTCCGCGCTCCATGCCTGACCGACTCGCCGCATCGCGCGCTTCCGTCGACTGGTA
>JBEBGB010000751.1:0-2638 GCA_040081675.1 Vicinamibacterales bacterium | reverse complement strand
CTTCTCGGAGTCGTACGCGAACCCCTGGTCGGACGTCGTGCAGATGCTTTACAACTGCGGCGACACGGCGGCCTACGCAGCGAGTCGTCCGCTGGCGGCACCGCCGGGCCACGTCTGGCAGTACGCCACCGGAACCACCAACATCCTGTCGCTCATCGCACGGCGTGCTGTCGGAGACGAGCGCTATTGGACGTGGCCGACCCGCGCTCTCTTCGACCGCCTGGGCATGCGAAGCGCGCTGCTGGAGCCGGACGCGTCGGGCACGTTCGTCTGCTCGTCGTACATGCTGGCCACAGCCCGCGATTGGGCTCGTTATGGGCAGCTATGGCTGAACCGCGGCAGATACGGGAACGACGAAGTGCTATCCGACGACTGGGTGCGCTTCAGCACGACGCCGACACCGCAATCGCCCGACGGCCGCTTCGGCGCCCACTGGTGGCTGAAGCTCAATCCCGACATCGGCGGCGATTCGTCTGATGCGCGAACGATTAGCGCAGACACGTTCTACGCGGTGGGACACGAAGGGCAGACGCTGACCATCATGCCCTCGAAACGCGCTGTCGTCGTCCGACTCGGTGCGTCCATCTACATCGATGCCTGGAATCAGGCCGCGTTCATTGCCCGGATACAAGACGCACTGGAGTAAACGGTGCGCGCGCCCTGGACCTCTTCTATGGCCACGATCGTCCCGATTGAAGCAAGTTTTTCGGCTCGGCCATAGAAAGATGTCCGCCCCGACGAAATTGTCTCCTCTCGAACTGATGAGCTGATGTAAGGTATGCGTGCTTTGCGAATCACTTAAGGACCAACAAACGAAGTCCAAGTGACTTGTTACGACAGACGACACTTACAATGCCCCAAGCTGCTGTGAAGCTCTCCTCCGGCCGCGCCGCTTGGTTTGCGCGCCTGTTGACGCTGCTGGTGGTCTTCGAACTGACGGCAATTGTCGGCGAACGGGTCTTGAACCCATTCCTCAACGGCCGCATCCGAACTGTCCGAGAGGAACTCAGCGAGCAGACCGATATGGTCAGGCAGATGCTGGACACAAGCGTCAAGCAGTTGCATGAGGTCCATCCAGAACTGGGCTGGCGCTACGCGCCGAACTACCGCAAAGCACCGGACCAACTCAACGCGTCCGCTCTCCGATCGGCACGAGAGTACTCTGCGACCCCGCCCCCAAACGTCGCACGCATCGCGGCCTTCGGCGACTCGTTCACCTACGGCAGCGAAGTCGAGAACGACGAAGCGTGGGCCTTCCAGGTGGAACGCGACGCCGGCCTCGAGGTGCTCAACTACGGCGTCCCTGGCTACGGCTCAGACCAGGCCTACATTCGTTATGAACTCGAGGGAGCCGACTACGCACCCGAGTTGGTACTGCTCGGTTTCGCCCCCACGGATCTGAGCCGCGAAGTCAACGTGTACCGCCGCTTCTTCGGGAACACCGAGCCTCCGCTCTTCAAGCCGCGCTTCGTTTTGGATAAGACAGGACAACTCTCGCTGGTCCAGGCGCCCGTGCGTGATCGCCAAGGATACGAGGCACTCATCGCTCATCCAGAAGCCGTCATCGACTTCGGTGCGAACGACCAGTGGTTCGAGCCGTTCATCTATCGCAACCCTGTGTATGACTACTCCGCAGCCGTGCGGTTGGCCAGCAGAGTACTCGTGCGTGCAGGCAGACGGCTCGATAGCGATCGTTTGCTCACGGGAGGAGTCTTCAACACCCACGCGACGGCGTTCCGAATCCAGCTGAAACTTTTCGAGAAGTTCGTCTCGCTGGCTCACGGCCGCCAGACGATGCCTCTTGTCCTGTTCTTGCCGGACAGGCCAGCGTTGGAGGCCATCCGGTACGGCAAGCCACCCAGTTATCGTCCGCTGCTCGAAGAAACGAAATCCAGCGGCATCGAATACCTCGATGCTGCCGAGGCTTTTGCGGCCGCCGACCTGTCCGCCGGCACCGCTCGCTGGTTTGCACGCTTCGGTCACTACAACCGCGAGGGAAGTCAGGTAGTGGCGACATGGCTCGCCAACGCTGTTCGCGCCCGGCTCGCTCACCGGGTCAGTCGGTGTCGGCCAGTCGACGCGTCTCGGCCAGGAGAACAGGGTTGCGACGCTGTCGCACGACGGTCATGACCCCGCGTCATCACGTGACACCAGAGCGTGGGCACGCGCGGTGTCGTCCGCGCCGGGACCAACGGAGGCTGCACGGATGAACAAAGGTCCCAGGAATCCCGAGCGTTCCTTCGGCGTGTCCGTTGGCATCGTGCTCTTGCTGATTGCCGCCGCCCTGGTCTGGCGTGGGCGTGTGGGCCGCGCCGAAATCGTCGGCGGCATTGGTGCCGTGCTGCTGATCTGCGGCATCGTGTACCCGCCCATCCTGAAGGTACCGAGCGACCTGTGGTGGAGATTCTCGCGGGCACTCGGTCACGTCAATGCCCGCATCCTACTGACGGTGCTCTTTGCGCTGATTCTCACGCCCCTTGGGCTGGTGTGGCGCATCACGGGCAAGGATCCCCTGTCGAGGCGTCGCGACCGCTGGCCAGGGTGGACGCCGTACCCCGAGCGCTATCGAGACCGGCATCACTACTCCCGAATGTTCTGAGGTCTTATGAGCAAGGGACGCGTACTGAAAGAGTTCTGG
>JBEBGB010000149.1:0-10103 GCA_040081675.1 Vicinamibacterales bacterium | reverse complement strand
CTGCTGACGCACGACGAGCGGGCGCTGGCGCCGCTGGACGGTCCGGCGCCGGTACGTGTGTTCGGAAGCGACAACTGGGACGTCTTCGATCTGCGTTCGCAGATCGGCATCGTCTCCGCTGATCTTCACCAGCGATTCGTTGCGGGTAACAACGAAGGACGCGTGAGCGGCGAGGTGGCCGTACTGTCTGGCTTCCTCGCGACGCAGGGCATCCTCCGTTACGGGGCGATCACGCCGGAGATGCGGAGACGGGCCGCCGAGTCGCTCGAACGGATGGGGGCATCCCATCTTGCGGGCCGTTGGCTGGACGCGATGTCCAGCGGCGAAGCTCGCCGTGTGCTGCTGGCGAGGGCGCTCGTGACCGAGCCGAGAGCTCTGGTGCTCGATGAGCCAACCACCGGGCTCGACATGGTCGCTCGTTACGATTTCATGGAGCGCATCCGGCAAGTTGCGCGTGACGGCACGACGCTCGTCCTCGTGACGCACCACATCGAAGAGATCATCCCCGAGATCGAGCACGTCATTCTGCTCCGCGACGGTCGAATACTGGCATCGGGGCCGAAGCGGGAGATGCTGACGGCGGAACAGCTCAGCGACGTGTTCCGCTCGCCGATCGCGGTCGAGGAGATCGCCGGGTACAGCTACGCAAGGCCCCGCCGCCGCCTTTGTTGAGGGTGCTACAGAGCGGTGGCGAGGGTCCGTACGGACGGACGGAGCTCGGCTGTATTTGACGATCTCGCGGTTGACTTGACCGACGGAAATGGCGGATTATCGAATCTCAAGTACGAATGTCCTGGAGGTTGTCGTCACCATGAAGAAGAATCTTTTCTGCGCGGTTGTCGTGGTCGCTAGCGTCGTCGTTCTCTCGGGTACTGCGCTGGCGCATCACGGAGATGCGAACCGGTACCCTGACGAGGTGAGCACACTGACGGGAACGCTGGTCCAGTTGCAGATGGTGAACCCGCACGCGCTCATCGTCTTCGATGTCACCGAGGACGGCAAGACGACCCGCTGGACGGCGGAAATGGGCGGCCCCCAGCAGTTGATGCGTCAGTTCGGCTGGACCACTGCCACGATCAAGGTCGGTGACAAGGTCACCGTGACCGGACGAAAGGTGAAAAGTGGCGCGCCCTACATGAACCTCACTGAACGCGCGAATCTCGTGTTGACCGACAGCAAGAAAGAAATCTACCGGACGGCGAACTACGGTCAGCCGGCGACTCCCGCCAACTAGCTGGCGAGCCTGACACGGTGCGCCCAGCGGGGAGGCGGGACAATCGACCCGCCTCGCTTTTCCCTCCTTCGCGTTGCCATGTCAGCACGGTGCAAATACGAGCCAGCCGACCAGGGTGGGCTTGTTCAGGGCGCGGCCAAGAGAGGGCCACACGATGAAGCTCGGAGTGAAGTCAACTGCGCTGAGTGTGATAGCAGCCGTGTTCGTCGGCGTGCTCAGCGTCGCCATTGTCAACGGTCAAACTGGAGCGCCAGAGCGAGCGCCGCTGTCGGAAGAGGTGTTCAAGAACGTCCAGGTGATGAAGGGCATTCCCGTGGACCAGTTCATGGCCACCATGGGCTTTTTCTCCGCCTCCCTCGGCATGTCATGCGGAGACTGCCATGCGGCGGACGACCGGAACTGGGACGGATTCGCGGTTGACAACCCGAGAAAGCGGACAACGCGGCGCATGATCACGATGATGGCCGCCATCAATAAGGACAACTTCGGTGGACGTCAAGTCGTGACGTGCTTTTCCTGCCACCGCGGCGCCGACCGACCGAGGGCCACAGCCGACCTCGCGGTGTTGTATGGCACGTTTCCGGCCCCCGATCCCAATGAAATCTTCGCGGCGTCCGCACCAGGCGCGCCAACCGCTGATTCAGTGCTGAACAAATACATTCAGGCGCTCGGTGGGGCGCAGCGGCTCGCCGCGCTCACGAGTTATACCGCAGTTGGCCAGAGCGTGGGCTATGGACCCGAAGCGGCGGAAATGCGCGCTGTCGAGTTCTACGTCAAGGCGCCGGCGCAGCGCACATTGATCATTCACACGGGAAACGGCGACAACACGTCCGTGTATAACGGTAGCCGGGCCTGGAGTGCGGTGCCGCTAGCACCGGTCCCGGTGCTCCCGCTCGACAAGCAGGAACTGGACGGGGCGAAACTGGATGCGATGATGGCGTTCCCAGGACAGATCAAGCAGGTCGCGGGTAGCTGGCGCGTTGGATTCTCGTCCACGATTGACGATCGCGACGTCGAAGTAGTGCAAGGTACGACGCCGGGCGGGACGACGGCCACGTTCTACTTCGACAAACAGACTGGCCTGCTCACCCGGTGGATCCGATACGCCAATTCGCCGGTCGGCCGGCTGTCCACGCAGACTGACCTCTCCGACTATCGTGATGTCGCCGGCGTCAAGATTCCCTATCACATGGTGGTGACTTGGTTGGACGGTCGCGAGACAATCGATTTTTCATCAGTACGGCCTAACGTTCCCGTGGACGCCGCGAAGTTCGCGAGGCCAACGCCCCCGATCGCGCCCGCGCGCTGATTGGCTGCAGGGTCGTGCAGCCTTCTCTGACGCCATCGTGACCAGTAAGGCATGTGGCCGATGGCGTTGCTGACCTGGCTCCAGGAGAGTGCTCTCTCGATCTGGATCAGCGAGTCAAGCAGCATCCTAGCGTTTCCCACGGTGCTGACGCTGCATACCTTCGGGCTCATGCTGCTCGTCGGTACAAGCTGGGCGCTCGACCTTCGCCTCCTGGGCATCGCCCGCCGGATTCCGATTGGCCCGATGCGGGCGCTGTTTCCCGTGATGTGGACCGGGTTCTGGATCAGCGCCGTGACCGGTTCGATGTTGTTCACGGCCGATGCGACGGACAAGGGCACGTCGCCGATCTTCTGGTCAAAGCTTCTCTTCGTCGCGGTGGGTGTCGCCACCGCCGTGCCGATTCAACGCATCGTTCGCGGCATGAGCGCGGACCCGGTGGCGGTCGGTGGTACGACGCGGCTCTTGGCGGTCATTTCGCTGCTGGCATGGGCCGCGACTATCACGGCTGGGCGGCTTCTGGCGTACTTCAACTAGGGAACCGCGCATGGGCCAGCTCACTCTGCCGCACTTGCACCTGCTGTTGAATCATTTTCCGACAGTAGGTGTCGTAGTGGGTCTTGGCCTGCTGCTCCTCGCTCTCATTCGTCGAAGTGACGATTTGATCAGGGCCAGCCTGGAGCTGTTCTTCGCCATCGGCCTATTGACACTCCCGGCATATTTGAGCGGCGTCGCCGCCGAGGCGGCCATTGAAGGTCGTGCCGGCGTGGCAACGGCTGCCATTGAAGCGCACCACGATGCGGCATTGCTGGGGTTCGTGCTCATGCTGCTCACCGCCGGCGCCGCATGGCTCGCGCTCTGGCAGGGCCAGCGAGGCGTGCGTCCGGCGCGCGGGTCCGCATGGGCCGTTCTGCTGTTGGCGTTCGCCACCTTCGCCCTGATGGCGAATGCCGCGGATATCGGTGGCGAGATTCGCCATCCGGAGATTCTCACGGCTTCCGACGCGGTAGCCACCGCCGGATCGGCGGCCCTCGGGCCGGAATGGCTCAGGAGTGCATCGATCAAGGCAGTCGCCAACGACCTTCCGTGGGCGTGGCCGGCGGCCGAGACTCTGCACTTCATCGGGCTGGGTCTGCTGTTTAGCGCCATCCTGGTTGGCAATCTGCGGATCCTCGGCATGATGAAGGGCGTGCCGTTCACCGCGCTGCATCGGCTGCTTCCGTGGGGGATTCTCGGCCTCGCCCTCAACGTGATGACCGGCATGATGTTCTTCATTGGAGCATCCAGCCAGTACACGGAGAACGGTGCGTTCTATTGGAAGATCGCACTCATGCTGGTTGCCGGCGGCAGCTTCCTCTACATGACCGTGTCGAAGGCGATCTGGGTACTCAAACCTGGTGAGGATGCGGCGCTGACAGACAAGGCGATCGCGGCGTCGGCACTGTGCCTGTGGGTGGCCGTGATGTATTGCGGCAGCATGCTGCCGTTTCTCGGCAACGCGTTCTGACGCTGAGGTACACCATGCCGATCCCTCTCATCGTCAGCCTCATCACGCTTGGCGCCATCATTCTGGTTGGCGCCATTGGCTATCTGATTGACTGCAGTGCCGAGCGTCACGATCGCATCGAGTAGAGGCTGGCGGACCCACTGATCGTCGCGCAGTTCCAGAGGTCAGACGGCCGCTGCCTGGTGGGCCTCCACTGGCGTATGCGAATCAAGGAACACCCAGCACACGGCGCCGAGCACGTAGATGCCCGCCGTAATGTAGAAGGTCAACGTCCAGTTCTGTGCTGTCGCGTCGAGCAGGTACCCGACGACGAGCGGTGAGCAGGCACCGGCCACGCTGCCTGCCATGTTCATCCCACCCGAAACCGTTCCTGCGTAGCGGCCGCCCAGATCCATGCACGCCGTCCATGAAGGCGGCATCGTGAAGTCGTTGAAGAAGCCGGACAGCCCCAGCATCAGCATCGCCACCGTCGGGTTTTCGAGCGTCGTGAACACGAGGACCGACGCCGACGCGGCCACGAACCCGGTGATCGCCAGGATGCGCCGCGCGCGTATCACGCCCATCCGTCCCGCCAGCCGCCTGGCGAGCCACGCGGACACCATGCAGCCAATACCGCCGAGGAAGAGCGGCAGTGATGCCAGGAGCGCGGCCTCCTTTGCTCCGAGCCCTCGCGCTTCGCGGACGTAGGTGGGCAGCCAGGTCACGTAGAACCACCAGCCGTACGCCATGCAGAAGTACTGCGCCCACAGCAAGATAATGGCCGGCGACGTGAGCAGCATCCGCCACGGCATGGGCCCATGTACGGCCGCGGTGTCTCCGGCCGGTGGGATGATCGCCAGTTCCGCCCGATTGACCCCGGGGTGAGTGGCGGGGTCGTCTCGATACCACCGGTAGAACCAGATGGCCCAGAACACGCCAAGGCCGCCGAAGATTTCGAAGGCGCGGCGCCACGAGACGAAGTCGAGAATGTAGGCGACGAGCAGTGGCGTGAACGCGCCGCCCCACCGCGCGGAGAGCCAGAGGACGGCCTGGGCACGTTCGCGCTCCTGCGACGGCAGCCAGGTCGTGAATGCTCGCGTCAGGTTCGGGAACGCGCCGGCCTCACCAGCGCCAAAGAGCGTCCGCGTCACAAGCAGCGACGCGAGTCCCCATACCCACCCGGTGGCCGCCGTGAACAGCGACCACCACAGGACAATGCGCATGAGAACACGGCGAGGGCCGATTCGGTCGCCCAGCCACCCACCGGGAATCTCAAAGAGCGCGTACGCCCAGGTGAACACCGAGAAGACCCAGCCCATCTCGATTGCCGTCAGGCCAAGATCCCGGCGCATCGCCGGGGCCGCCTGGGAGATGCACACACGGTCGATGTAGGTGATGACGGCGAGCGAAACGGCAAACCATGTGACGGTTCGTCGTGCGTGTGTCGGTTCCATCGTCCGAGACTATAATCCGCCGAGCGCGATTTCGGCTCAGGGAGATTGCAGGGATGCTCGTTCCGGTGCCGAACGCACACGTGCACGCTGATGCAATCCGTCCGTCGAACGGCATTCGCGGTCGCCCAGCCCCTGCCGATCCATGAACGCGTGTGATGGCGCGACGAGTTCGAACACATGGCTGGAAGGACGGAGTACACGATGAAGGTGATTCAGGTCAGGGAGCCCGGGGGCCCCGAGAGGATGGAGCTCGTCGAGGTTCCGGTGCCCGCGCCAGGGCCTGGGCAGGCCCTGGTGAAGCTCGTCGTATCGGGTGTGAACTTCATCGACGTGTACTTCCGAACGGGCGCCTACAAGGTTGACGTGCCCTTCACCCTCGGCAGCGAGGGAGCCGGGACGGTGGAGTCCGTGGGGCCCGGTGTCACCGATGTCGCACCGGGCGATCGGGTGGCCTACGCCATGATCCGCGGCTCGTATGCCGAGTACGCGGTCGTACCTGCCGGTTCGCTCGTCAAGATTCCCTCGGGACTCGATTTCGCCGCCGCGGCCGCCGCGATGCTACAGGGCATGACGGCCCACTACCTCACGCACTCGACCTATGCGTTGAAGCAGGGCGAGAGCTGCCTGGTGCACGCCGCGGCTGGCGGTGTCGGAGGACTCGTGGTCCAGATGGCGCGCACCTGCGGCGCGCGTGTGTTCGGCACGGTTTCGAACCGTGAAAAGGCGGATATCGCCCGCGCGAACGGGGTCGAGGCGGCAATCAACTACGTGGAGCAGGACTTCGAGACAGAGGTCAGGATGCTCACAGGCGGCCGCGGTGTCGATGTCGTGTACGACTCGGTTGGAAAGGTGACGTTCGAGAAGAGCCTCAACTGCCTGCGGCCGCGCGGGCTGATGGTGTTGTTTGGAGCGTCGAGCGGGCCTGTGCCGCCGTTCGATCTGAACGTGCTAAACGCCAAGGGGTCGATTTTCGTCACCCGCCCAGGCCTTGCACACCACCTGACGAGCCGTGAGGAGCTGATGTGGCGCGCGGGCGACGTGCTGCAGGCGGTCGCTTCAGGCGCGCTGAGGCTCCGCATCGATTCGACGTTCCCGCTGGCCGCCGCCGCGGAGGCGCATAAAGCGCTCGAAGCCCGGAAGACGTCCGGTAAGGTATTGCTGGCGATTGCCTGACACGCCCATCGGCGACGATACGATAGTGAAACCCGCACCTCGTACATCACCGACTGTCAATCACGAGTGGAGAACTACATGCAGAAACGCACATTGATGCTCGTTGCCGTGCTCGCGGGCGTGGCGGCGGTTGTCCTGGTGAGCAATCAGTGGGCGTCGGCGCAGCAGCGTCCGGCGACGATTGCGGCCATTTCGACCGAGAAGGGAGGGCAAGACATCTTCGGCGCCTACGAGGTGGACGCCGCGTGGCCCAAGGATCTCGCGACGATCCCGGGACACGAGGGGTGGACGTTTGGCGCCGGCCAGAGCGTGTTTGCCGAAAGCCCCGACTGCGTGTACGTGCTGCAGCGCGGCGAGTTGCCTAACGTTCCGCGTCCGATGCAGAAGAAGCTGAGCGACCTCGGGCCGAGCACGTTCTTCCCGATCGGCCGACTGCCGTGGCGCGACGCCACCGCGACCAGCCCCCCCGGAAACGGCGGCACCGGCCAGCTTGCCGAGCAGGGGATGGAAGCATGGACGCGCGCCGGCAACAAGATGGGCGTGGACGCGCGATGGGAGCACAACGTCATGGTCTTCGACAGGAACGGCAATCTGCTGCCGGAGACCGCGAACTGGATGCAATGGGACGCGGCGATGCAGCGGCCGCACTTCGTCGCCATCAGTCCGTATGACGCGCAGAAGAATATCTGGCTTGTTGACGACCACAAGCACGTCATCTACAAGTTCTCGCACGACGGGAAGACGAAGCTGCTGACGATTGGCACCTACGGCGTGCCAGGCGCCGACGCGACGCACTTCAACCGGCCCACGTTCATGGACTGGTTCCCGGATGGCAGCTTCGTGGTGGCCGACGGTTATAACGGCACCCGCGTGGCCAAGTTCGACAAGGACGGCAAGTTTCTGCTGGCCTGGGGCGAGAAGGGCAACAACATGAACGACACGCGTCCCGGCTTCTTCAACAACGTGCACGGCATCGCGGTCGATCCGAAAACGCGCCGGGTGTTCGTGAACGATCGAGGCAACCACCGCGCACAGGTCTTCGACGAGAACGGCAAGTTCCTCGACTCCTGGCGGTTCGGGGACAACCCGTCGGACGTGCACGCGTTCATCATCACGGCGGACGGATTCCTCTGGGCCGCCGACCGCGGTACCAACCGCATACTCAAGTACGACCTCTCCGGCAATTTCCTCTATTCCTGGGGCACATGGGGCGACTTCCCGGGCGGAATGTGGGGCGTGCACGGCATCAGCGTGGACCAGGAGGGGAATTTCTACGTGGCCGAGGTAGACAACGGCGGCGTGCAGAAGTTCCGCCCCCGCCGCGGCGCCAATCCGCAGTGGCTGGTCGGCAAGCCGGTGCGGTCGGCGTGGCAATAGGCTGACAAATTCTTCAGGTGTCGAGCAGGCGGTGGTTGAGTACCATCGCCGTGCTCGCCACGTCGTCGACGCGCCTATCGGCCCTCCCGTCTGAGGTCGTTCGCGGGGTGATGTCGGAAGGCGAATCGTGGAGGTGCCGTGCGAACACTGCCCTGGATCTTTCTCTTCGCCTTTGCCGGCATCGTCGGCTACGCGCTCGTCTCTCAACGCGGAGACTTGCCTCCAGCGGTCGCATCAGAACCCGTCGCGCACCCGGCTATTGTCGGCACAATCGAAGACGTCATGAAAGCCGTCGTCGGACCTTCCTCCGATGTCCTCTTCGGGGCCGTGGCGACGACATTGACCGCCAGCGGGCTGGTGGAGAAGCGGCCGGAGAACGACGAGGAATGGGATCGCGTCGAGCACAACGCGCTGATGCTGGCTGAGGCGATGAACCTCATTACGATGCCGGGCCGCGAGGTGGGACCCGCCGCGCCGTCCGGGGACGCCGCTGCGAGCCAGGATGCTCCGGAGCTGACGCCGCCCGAGATCAAGAAGCTGATCGATGCCGACCCCGGCCTCTTCGCGCGGTACGCGAACGCGCTGCAGAAGGCCGCGATCACCGCCCGCGATCATGCGAAGACGAGAAACGTGGCCGGAATCGTGGAGGTCGGCGAGGCGATCGAGGTCGCCTGCGAGAACTGCCACCTCTACTACTGGTACCCGAAGAAAGGCGAAGCCCCGCCTCCGCCCTGAGTTGTTGAACGCGCTCCGGAGATCTTCCCTCGATAACGTAGACACTTCCGCCTTTTCGTGTCCTTCGTGGTTGAAGAAACAGCGTGAAGCGTCTCTACGTAAGCCGTCCTGACGAGGCCTCGAGCAGCGACCAGCATTTCGTTCCGAGCTTTTCCTTCCAGGTCCCATAAAAGCTCGAAAGCGCCCGGCGGAAGGGTGCGGTATCGACTTCATTGAATACGAGCCCCCGGCGTGCCAGCTCGGCGCGCAGTCGGCTGTTGGCCGCGTCCTGATCCTGTCTCTGGAGGCGCACGTATTTCGTGACGTTGCGATCGATCACCCCTTGGATGTCCGCAGGGATCCGCTGCCATGTGGGTAAGTGCGCCAGCAGATTGAAGCCGGACCACATGTGGTTGGTCATGCTCACGTAGGTCACCACCTCGTACAGTTTGAAGAGCTCGAGCAGCGCCAGGGGATTCTCCTGTGCGTCGGCCTTGCCCGATTGGAGCGCCGCGTAGATGTCGGCGCTGTTGATGACAATCGGTTCGGCGCCGAGCGTACGAAACGTGTCCGCCACCATGGCGCCGGCCGGCACGCGCATCCTGATGCCGGCGAGGTCCGCCGGCACCGCGATCGGACGCTTCGATCCGGCAATCTGCCGCATCCCATTGTCGAACGCGCCGGTCGCAAACCCGTGGATACCCTTGGCCGCCATCTCTTCCCGCAGGTAGGCGCCGAGCGCGCCGTCCATGGCCCGGTGCGCCTGCGCGGCCGAGCCGAAGGCGAACGGCACCTGCTGGACCTCCGCGGCCGGCACAACCGGGCCGAGCACGCCGCCCATCAGCGTGAAGAACTGAATCTCGCCTGCCACGAGCATCTTGAGCGCGGCGGGGTCGCTCCCGGGAATCTTGTTGTTCTCGGCGTGGACCTGCGTCTCGACCCGTCCGCCGGTCTCGGTACGGATCGCGCTCCACATCTCCGCTAGTCGCCGGTGCAGCGAGCTGGCCGCGGTCTGATTGTGGAATTGGACAAACGTAAAGTCCGCCGCCCGTAACGAGCGCACGAGCAGGGTGACAGAGCCGAGCGTGGCCCCGGCGACAAACGAGCGGCGCGTGAGGGCGTCAGCCATTGCCGCCCATCATACTTACCTGACGTTCAGATGGCATGCCATAATCGGCGGCCGCGGACGATGGCGCCCCGTGAAAGGGGCGCCCCACGCCCAACGAAGACACTGTAGGGCGCCCCCCTTTGCGGGGCGCTGGGAGATGACATGCCTGCTTACTGGGTTGCTCACGCGAAAATCACCGATCCTGTTGACTACAAGAAGTACACGGACCGCGTGCCCGCCATCATCACGCG
>JBEBGB010000750.1:0-2659 GCA_040081675.1 Vicinamibacterales bacterium | reverse complement strand
TTCTTGACGAGCGTGTTCACCGCGAACGCCGGGATATGTCCCTCGTAGAACACCACAGGGTTTCGCAGCGCGATGGGACGTTCGTAGTAAGCCGCCTCGTCCAGCATGCTGAACATCGCGCACGTCCGCTGTCGTGCTTCGAGGAAGCGGTTGCGCACATCGGTTCGATTCAGGCCGACCAGTCGCTCGTCGAGTTGTGGCATGTTCCTCCCAAGTTGTGTAAGCGTCGCCACAGCGCCGACATTGCGTGCGCCGCAATCGCATTCTGACGCCGCGGGGATGCCACACGTTCCAACGGCTGGGCTCCGCAACAAGCTGTGCTCTGAAGCTGAGCCTGTCCTAACGCAGCTGGGCCACGACAAGGTGGCGCTTGTTACACAGGCTTCAAGTCCTGCAGCATCGTCGGTACCAACTCCGTGATTGTCGGGTGGATGTGCACCGCTCGGGCGATGGTGTCGACCGACGCACCGGCGTACATCGCGTCAAGCAGCGAGTGCACGATCTCGTCGCCGCCAACGGCGAAGACCGCCGCGCCCAGGATCTGTTTCGTCTCGGCGTCGACGATGGCGCGCATGAAGCCGCGGGTTTCGCTCATCTCGCGTGCACGGCCGACCTTGCTCATGGGCCGCATGGCGACGAGCAGCGGACGCCCGGTCGCTTTCGCTTCACCAAGCGTCATGCCCGCGCGTCCAACCGGTGGATCGGTGTAGAGCGCGTAGCACGGAATGCGATCGGTGATCTTGCGCGAATCGCCACCCAGGACGTTGGCGGCCACCACTTCGTAGTCGTTGTACGACGTGTGTGTGAACGCGCCGTGCCCATTGCACTCGCCGAGCGCCCACACGCCCTCGGCGGTGGTGCGACATTCAGCGTCCACGTGAATGAAGCCTCGCGTGTCGGTTGTGATTCCCGCCTGCTCGAGTCCCAGATCGTCCGTGTTGGGCCGTCGGCCAACCGCGAAGAGCACGTGACTGCCTGTGATGAGGGGCGCGTCGTCCGTGCAGTCGACGCTCACGGTCGCCACGTCGCTGTTGAAGCGTGCGTCGATGCACGAGGCGTTCAAGCGAAACGCGATGCCCTCGGCTTCGAGAATGTCCTTCAAGCCACTCGAGATGTCTTCGTCCTCTCGCCCAATGATCCGCGCGCCGCGTTCGACCACGGTCACCTGGCTTCCAAATCGCCTGAACACCTGCGCAAACTCGAGTCCGATATAGCTGCCGCCGACCACGATGAGGTGTTCGGGAATCTGGTCGAGATCGAGAATCGTTGTGTTCGTCAGGCACCGGGGATGGTGCGCATCTGCCATCTCGGGCAGGACCGCGCGCGCGCCGACGTTGATGAATATCTGATCGGCCGACAGGACTTCGTCGTTCACTGTCAGCGTTCGCGAACTCGTGAAACGAGCATGGCCTTGCAGCACGGTCAGGCTCGGTGTGCGTCGAAGCCACGCCTCGAGTCCCTCGCGCGACTGTCTGACGATGTCGTTCTTGCGCGTCATGATGCGCGTCATGTCCGCGCGAATGACACCCTCGACGGCGAAGCCGAACTCGTCGCCGCGCCGCGCCATGTGGATTGCGCGTGCGCTGGCCACGAGGGTCTTGGTGGGAATGCAGCCGACGTTCACGCACGTGCCGCCGAAGCGCAACCTCTCGACGATGGCTGTGCGCCGACCCGAGGCTGCGAGACGCGTTGCGAGCGACGGGCCGGCTTGTCCAGCGCCAATGACGATCGCGTCGTAGTGTGCGGGCATGCGGGCTACCTCTCTCGGACGGGGTTGCGAGGCGGCGTCGATGGCGTCGATTTCCCGGCGCATCGGAGCAGGCTTGCAGCCCCTCGACACGATAGCCTTACGTCGACGGAAACTTAGCTGGACCGAAGTGAGAATGTCCAAGCTCGACTACTGGCCATGTAGTTGGCCTCTCGCGACGATTTTCTAGCCCAGTGCCTCAGCTAGGGGCCGCATCTACCTAGTACCAGGAGTGTCGAATCTAATTCGCGACGTGTATTGAATCTTCCCGCTGGCGCGTCAGGAAAGTGACGCTGGACGCTGAGCCTCCGAGCTGCCAACCAGCTCGAAGCAGCTGTGCACGTCAGGTCGAGTATGGGTCGCGTCGCCCAGAAGAATAGCGATGAAACGTGGCGAGCCGAAGGAGACCCAGCGTGTCCAGGGCATCAGCCGACGGACCGTGTAACGGTGTCTGCAGCCGAGTCAGCTTCCATTCGCGAGGCTCACCTCTCCATGTCGGCCGGTCAAAACTGCTCCAGAAAGACGCCCGCCTCGAACTGGATCGGCAGTTGCAGAACACCCGCGCAGGAGGAACCACATGGAAGCAGTGACTCAGATGGAAATGGAAATGGATACGATCACGTCGGTGTGGACCCGTCGCGACGCTGTCGCGCTGGTCGCCCTCATCACCTTCGCGAGTCTCGCCGCGTACTGGCTCACCGTCTAGCTGGACTCGCCATCTCGCACCTGCTTCATCCAAGGAACGACCGCGCCGACGGGACCGAATCAGGCGTCGTCCTTCTCGACGAACGCTCTGAGGCGTCCGATCGCCTCGTCCCACTGATCAGCGATGTGACCGAGGAGCTGACGCACCTCGGCCAACCGTTTCGCTCGAATCTGCCAGACCTGTTCTCGCCCACTGCGGCCGCAGTG
>JBEBGB010000749.1:0-2670 GCA_040081675.1 Vicinamibacterales bacterium | reverse complement strand
TTGCACATGTCGGCAACGCGGCGAACGAAGCTGACGAGATCGTAGTCGCGCGCCAGCATGAACGTGTTGATCAGGATATTGCTCTTGCGACAGGCCGCGACCTCGGCCAGGGTCTCGGTCACCACGAACGGGTCCAGACCGAAGGCGTTCTTGTAGATGCGGCCGTCGGGCTGCGTCAGTGCCGAGGGCTTGCCGTCGGTGATCATGATGATCTGGCGCATGTCCTTCTTCTGTCGATCCAGGATGCGCCGCGACAGTCGCAAACCCTCTCGCGTGTTGGTGTAGTAGGGACCAACGCGCACCCGTCCGAGTTCGGCGAGCGGAATCTCTTCGGCGGAATCGTGGAACAGCACCACGTTGAGCGCGTCGCCCGGGTACTGGTTCTTGATCAACTGCGCCAGCGCCAGTGCCACGCGCTTGGCAGGCGTGAAGCGATCTTCGCCGTAGAGAATCATGCTGTGGCTGCAATCGAGCATCAGCACCGTCGCGCAGGAACTCTGATACTCGCCCTGCACGACCATCAAGTCGTCGTGCTGCACGTTGATGCGCCGCTTGACTGATCCGTGAACGAGCGAGCTCTTCGTGAGCGACTCGAGGTCCGATGATGCATTCGGACCGCCCATCGAGCTGACGCGCGCCCCCGCGAGTTCCGCTGCGGCCCGGGCTTCGCGCTGCACCGCGTTCAACAGTGTGCTGGCCGGGTCGAGGTTCAGTGTGTCGCCGAATTCGTACGGCTTGGGCGCCCCCGTTGTCTCGATGCCCGTGGCCTGCTCGCGCGTGTCGTGGCGGCCATAGCTGCTCTTGCCGAGCGAACCGAGCAGATCGCGCAAGGCGCGGTAGCCAAGAAAATCGAGCGCCTTGTCGGTCACCTCGAACGTGGTCGGCGGCTGGTCTGGACCTTCGCCCGCGCCTGCGCTTCCCGCGCGCCGCTGACGCTCGGCGTCCAGGTCGGGCGGCATCGTGATGTAGCCCTCTTCGCCCATCTTCTCGATGATCTGCTGGATCAACGCTTCGAGCTTCGACCGCGCCTCGTCCTGATCGCCATCCGCTGGTTCACCCAGCAGCTTCTCGATCGTCTCCTCCGGCAGCACGCCGCCGTTGAAGAGCGCATCGAGAATGGCGTCGTGTAACGCCTGCATCGTGCGATCGTTCTCGTCCGTCCCGTACGGATTCCCAAACCCACTCGACAGCAGCAGGTCGGACAGCTTCGAGACGAGATCCTCGAGGTCGAGGTCGTCGAGCAGGTCGCCGGTGAACTTGGTGTAGCGGTACTTCATGAACAGGGCTTTAGGCTTCGGGCTCTCGGCTCTGGGCCAGTCTTCAGTTGTAGTATTTCTTCTTCCTGCCGCCCGACACTTGGTCCTCGTCGTCTGGCTCCGGCGTTTCGTGCCGTTGCGGCCGCCTGGAGGCCGCCTGTTCGCCGGCCGAGTAGCCACGCTCTTCACTGCGACTGATCTTGCGCTGCGCGGTCAGGCCTTCGAGCACGAAGTCGATCGCCGACGCAACAGCAGGCGCCGTCGCACCCGCGGCCACGCCGGCCTTCTCGGCAAGGTCGCGGAGTCCCTGCACACCGCGAGTCTGTTCGATCACTGCGTCTGCGGAACTGCCGTCGCTGAGCGGCAGCGAACCACCGAGGTCGAACCACTCGATCACCTTGCGGGTGTTCACGCCGTCGAAGACGCCGGTGAAGACGTTGCCGATTGCGGACCGAATGAGATCGCGCGCGACAACCTCTGCACCCTTGAGTTCGCCTTCATATTCGAGCTCGAACTTGCCGGTGATCGACGGCAGCGCCGCGTACACGTCCGTCACGCGTGGCACGACCACCTTCTCGCCGCTGGTGAGTGCCCGGCGTTCAGCGTTCGACACCACGAGTTCCAGGGTGCTGATGGGCAGGCGCTGACTCACGCCCGAGCGCTTGTCGATTTTGCGATCGACACGGGCCTGAAACGCGACCTCCTCGACCACTTCGCGCACGTAGTCGGGAATCTCCACTCGCATGCCGCCCGGCCGATCGGTGAAGGCTTCCTGCCTGGTGATGGCCAGGGCGTTGTGCCGCGTGGTCGGATAGTGCGTTCGGATCTCAGAGCCAATCCGGTCCTTGAGCGGCGTGATGATCTTGCCGCGCGCCGTGTAGTCTTCCGGGTTCGCGGTGAACACGAGCAGGACGTCGAGCTGCAGACGAATCGGATAGCCCTTGATCTGCACATCCCCCTCCTGGAGGATGTTGAAGAGACCCACCTGGATCTTGCCCGCGAGATCGGGAAGTTCGTTGATCGCAAAGATGCCGCGGTTTGCGCGCGGCAGCAGCCCGTAGTGCATGGTGAGCTCGTCGGCGAGATTCAAGCCGGCCTGCGCGGCTTTGATCGGATCGATGTCGCCAACCATGTCGGCAATTGTCACGTCTGGCGTCGCGAGCTTCTCGACGTAGCGGTCGTCGCGCGGCAGCCACACGATGGGCAGCGCGTCTCCCTCGGTCTTGACGCGCGCACGACAGGCGCCGCAAATCGGGTTCAGCGGGTTGTCGTGGATTTCGCATCCGGGGATCACGGCGATGTACTCATCGAGGAGGTCGACGAGGCCACGAAGGATGCGACTCTTCGCCTGTCCGCGAAGTCCGAGCAGGATGAAGTTGTGGCGCGAGAGAACCGCGTTCACCAGTTGGGGGAT
>JBEBGB010000748.1:0-2678 GCA_040081675.1 Vicinamibacterales bacterium | reverse complement strand
ACCGCCGAATGCCTCGGCGAGGTAGGCGGCGAGCCGCTCGTCGTGGCGCGGATGCGTCCCGTGCTCGAACGGATGCCAGGCGAGCGGGTCCTGCTGCAGCCGCGCGTGCCAAGCTTTGCAGAGCGCGAGAATCCGGTCGAATCCACCAGCGTCGTCGTACAGGCTCATGCCGCGATCCTACAGCCCAGACGTGGTCGAGGCACAGAACGTTCAAGCCAACTGCTTGACGAGCACCTTGGACTTCCGGCCGCTTTGCTCGTATCGGTCCCGTCGCGCCGGCGGCAGATCGTCTGGCGTGCCTTCAACGAACCCGGCCTTTGACTGAAAGTACGTGAAGGCTTGTGTGGACAATGCCAGCAGGCGCGTCAATCCGATGGCACGAGCCCGGTCCTCGACAAACTGCGTCAGTTTCCGCCCGATGCCCTGGTTCTCGTGCGCGGGGCTGACGAAGAGACTCGCCAACTCGCCAGTCCGCTGATCCGGAAACACGTGCAGCGCGACACAAGCTACCGGATTGCCGTCGATCTCGAAGATGAAGTATTCGTCAATGTGCCTTTCGATCGTCGCCAGCGGCCGTCGCACCAGTTCCTCGGATTCGACGGCCTGCCGGGTGAGCATGAGGATCGCTCGCACGTCCTTCTTCTGTGCCGGCCGGACTGATTCGTACTGGTTCGCGTGGATGAGCGTGCCGAGGCCGTGATTGTCGAAGACCTCTGCCAGCAGTCCCTCCTCGAGCCTGCCGTCGATGACATGTACGCGCGGCACACCGGCGTTACAGGCACGGACGGCGCGTTGCGCACGCGACAGCATCTCGGGTGCGAAGCCGGCCCCGTCGCGCTGCAGCAGCTGGCTCAGGTCGCCGACCAGCATCTGCCGAATGGGTTGTCCCCGATAGATCAGCCCTTCCTGGGACGTGATGAAGATCAGCTTGACCGCTTTCAGCTGCGTAGCCGCGGCGACGGCCACATCATCCGAGTTCACCCGATAGGTCTTGCCATCGCCGTCGAATCCGAGTGGCGGCAGGATCGGCACCACTCCCTGGTTGAGCATCGACTGCAGGAACTCGATGTCGATCCGTTCGACGCGCCCGGTGAACAGGTGATCGACACCTTGAATGATCCCGACCGGATGCGAGATGACGGCATTGGGACAGGCGGCGCGGAGATCGTTGGCTGACAGGCCCTCGAGGATCTCGTGCGTCAGGCGGTTGGCGGCGGTCAGTGCCAGTTCGAGCGTCTGCGCATCGGTGACACCAGTGCCTTCGAAGTCCGACGGCTGCACGTGCTGGGCTCCGGCCAGGGCGCGGATCCGCTCGGCGGCGCCGTGCACCAGCACGACTCGGATGTTGAGGGAGCGCAGCAGTGCAACATCCAGCAGTAGCGTCGCAAAGCTCTCGTCGTCAACAATGCCGGCATCGACGGCGAGCACGAACGTCTTCTCGCGAAACTGCGGCACATACTGCAGAATGCCGCGCAGGTCGGCGAGTTTCACGTCACGTCCTCTTCGCGCGCCAGAGCGCGAGGGTCTCGGCAGAGAGAATTGGTCGTGGGCGACTGGAACAGGCTTGGGTCACGGGCGACGATTATATAGAGCGCGCGTAAGCTAATCTTGCGACGCTTCCGTTTCCGCCAAACCCAGGAATACAAAAATGGCGCGGTTGAGCGCCTTCACTTCTTCGGAGGCCAGTGAGCCGACCAGCCTTCCGAGGCGTCTCCGCGGCACGGCCGTCAACTTGTCCACCATCATTCGGCATGGTGCGCGCAGTCCACTCTCAGCACTGGGCTGGATGGACAGCCTGAAGATCGGTGCCGCCGTTGGGTCGGTGGTCAAAGGGCACACGACGATCGAATCGTTCGCGTCGAACCGATCGTCCTGCACGATGACCGCAGGGCGCGGTTTGCCGGCATGGGCCCCGCCACCCGCGACGGTCCAGATCTCGCCACGTTTCATTCTTCGTTCCAGGCAGAAACCGCGTCGACGAACGACTGGTCCCGCTTGGCGTGGGGACTCTTTGCCACCGCCAGTGACTGACGATGTGCCGCCAGGGCGAAGGACTTCGACCGGACGTCCGGAACCCAGATTTGAACGGGACGAAGTCCCGCTTTCCGCAATCGGGCGCGATGGGCGCGGACCTTGTCCCTGGATGCGGATCGAGCGGTGGTTGGCATGGAGAATTCCTCTGGTTACATGTAACCTAGCACATTGCGGACTCTATTGGTAGGCGCCTCCGGTGTAGGTTTGTGACGCTAACATTCGCGAAGACCCATGACCATTGACGAGGTGCTGGAGAGTCCCCTGGAAGGACGGTCGGCACTGCGCTCGCCGCGAGCGATATTTCATCCGCAGATCCCTGCAGTAATTGGCGTTTGAATATGCGCCGCGTTTCCTTCATCGTGCTGTCAACAATCCTTGCGCTGGTGGTCTGGACCGGCATTCTCATTGCCGGAGCCTTGGAAGGCTGGTGGCGTCAGTCGCTCGCGCCTTCGGGCGACAGCCGAGCCTTCATGGAGGCGGCGATCGCGGAGATCGACAAGAACCGCCGAGGCAATGCCGCCTTCGTCCTGATCGAGCGCGGAAAGGTCTTCGACGAGCATTTCACGTCGGTCGGCCAAGCCGTCGATCGCGACACGCTGTTTCAGGTCGCTTCGATGAGCAAGTGGGTCACGGCCTGGGGGGTG
>JBEBGB010000148.1:0-10220 GCA_040081675.1 Vicinamibacterales bacterium | reverse complement strand
GTCGGGCTCAGTTCGAGCAACACCGCGGAAGGCACGGTGGCACCGTCGTCGGTGACCTTCACGTCCGCGAATTGGAACAGCGCCCAGACGGTCACCTTGACGGGCGTGGACGATTTCGTGGTCGACGGCAGCGTCGCCTACAGCATCGTGACGGCGGCCGCGACGAGCAGCGACACGAACTACAACGCGATGAACCCGAGTGACGTGTCGGTGACCAACACGGACAACGACGCGGCCGGGATCACGGTCAGTCCGACCAGCGGCCTGACCACGACGGAGGCGGGGGGCACTGCGACTTTCACGGTGGTGCTGAACTCGCAGCCAACGGCGAACGTCACGGTCGGGATCAGCTCGAGCAGCACGGCGGAAGGCACGGTAGCGCCGTCGTCGGTGACCTTCACGTCCGCGAATTGGAACAGCGCCCAGACGGTCACCTTGACGGGCGTGGACGATTTCGTGGTCGACGGCAGCGTGGCCTACAGCATCGTGACGGCGGCCGCGACCAGCAGCGACACGAACTACAACGGCGTGAACCCGAGCGACGTGTCGGTGACCAACACGGACAACGACGCGGCCGGCATTACGATTAGCCCGACCAGCGGCCTGACCACGACGGAGGCGGGGGGCACTGCGACCTTCACGGTGACGCTGAACTCGCAGCCAACGGCGAACGTCACGGTCGGGCTCAGTTCGAGCAACACCGCGGAAGGCACGGTGGCACCGTCGTCGGTGACCTTCACGTCCGCGAACTGGAATAGCGCGCAGACCGTCACGGCGACCGGCGTGGACGATTTCGTCGTTGATGGGAGCGTGGCCTACAGCATCGTGACGGCGGCGGCGACCAGCAGCGACACGAACTACAACGCGATGAACCCGAGCGACGTGGCGGTGGCCAACACGGACAACGACGCCGCGGGGATCACGGTGACGCCGACCACTGGGTTGACGACGACCGAGGCCGGCGGGACGGCGACCTTCACGGTAGTGTTGAGCTCGCAGTCCACGGGCGACGTGACGCTGGGTCTGAGCAGCTCGAACATGGCGGAGGGCACCGTGTCCCCATCGTCGCTCACCTTCACCTCGGCGAACTGGAACGCTGCGCAGACGGTGACCGTGACCGGCGTCGACGATGCCGCTGTCGACGGCCCGATTGCCTACTCCGTCGTGACCGCTGCGGCCGTGAGCGCCGACACGCATTACAGCGCGCTAGCTGTCGCGGACGTCTCGGTGACCAACACCGACAACGACACAGCAGGCGTCACCGTGACACCGTCAAGCGGCCTGACGACGACGGAGTCGGGCGGACTCGCGACGTTCACGATCGTTCTCAACACCCTGCCGACGACGAGTGTCGCCATTGGTCTGACATCGAGCAACACGGCCGAAGGCAACGTCAATCCAGCGAGCGTCATGTTCACGAGCGTGAACTGGAACGCACCACAGACGTTGACGGTGACCGGCGTGGACGACCTGGTGCTGGACGGCCCCGTCGCCTACACGATCCTGACCGCCGCGGCGACCAGCACAGACACGCACTACAACGGTCTGTCAATCGCGGATGTGTTGGTGACCAACACCGACAACGACACGGTGACGAGCCTGCAGGCCGACCTGGTCGTAACGAACACGGACGGCGTGACTGAACTCGTGCCCGGGCAGACGGTGGTTTACACCATCACGATCACGAACCAGGGCCCGGCGCTCGTGACTGGTGCGACCCTCACTGACACTGCGCCGGCGGGGATGACGTTTGGCGCGTGGAGCTGCGTCGCCTCGCCGGGGTCGAGCTGTGCGGCGTCCGGGTCGGGCAATCTGGCGACAACGTTGAGTCTTCTCGCCGGGGGCACGGCGACGTATCACGTCACAGCGACCGTCAGCGATTCGGTGCCCGACTCTGTCACCAACACTGCGACCGTTGCCATGCCAGCGGGACAGACCGACCCTGTGCCCGCCAACAACACCGCGATCGATGTAGACGGCATCGCCGCACCGCGCCTGAGCGTTGCGTTGGCCGCTGGTACGCCAACGGTTGCGGGGCCAGCGAGTTTCGAAATCCCCTACACGATCGACGTCTCGAACACTGGCGCTGTGCCGGCGCAGAACCTTCAGGTCACCGACGATTTGTCGAGCGTGTTCGCGGACGGCGGTCCGGCGATCGCGATTGCGTCGCCTCCAATTGCGACGCCACCCTGCTCGGCAAATGCCGGCTTCAACGGAATCGGGTTGGCTGCGAGCAGCGCAACCAATCTACTCTCGGGCAGCACTCTCGGCATCGGCCAGTCCTGCTCCATCCGCTTCACGGTCCGCGTGACCTATCCGACCGCGGCGGCCATTCCTTCGGCTTCGCAGAACAACCGGGTGACGGCGTCAGCGGGCACCTCGCGCCAGGCGCATGTCGAGGCCGAGGCCGCTGTGCGCCTGATCCTGCCGCGCGTCGACGTGACCGAGGCCGTGACCGGCGTCACGCAGCTCGACGAGGAACCAGTCTTCGACATCGGCTTCCTCTTCGTGCTCAGGAACACCACTGAGGCCGACGCACACAACATCCAATTGACGGACAGCCTCGCGCAGACATTTGCTGCAGGGTCGCCCACGATCACGATCCAATCCGGGCCGACGCTCGGAGCGCTGACGGCGGCGCGACCGCTGAGCGGAGCGCCAGCCCCAGCCGCCGCGGCGAATGCGCCAGCAGGGCTCACGCTTGCCCCTGACTTCAACGGCAGCACGGTGACGACGCTGCTGCGGGGCGACGACACGATGCCCGCCGGCACCGAGCAATCAATCGCGCTGACGGTTCGCGTGAGATACGCGAGCAGCGCGCGCATTCCGATGGACGCCGACTTGTCCAATTCCGCGGTGGTCACGACCAGCGTCTCGCATGGCGGTCTTGTGATTACGCGCGACGAGTCGACCGACGTCACTGGGTCAGGCGCCGAGCCGCAGGCCGACGACGCACCGCGTCCAACGGCGGTGCGACTGACGCCACGTCCGCGCCTGTCGTTGCAGAAGGTCGCGAGCGCGCGAGCGGCCGAGATCGGCGACACCGTTCAGTATGCAATTCGAGTCAGCAACCTGGGCGGCCCGCGCCTGCCTGCTGTCACAGTGACCGATCAACTCCCACTTGGCTTCCGTTATGTCGAAGGCTCGGCGCGCCAGATGGGCAGCAGTTCGGTGCCAGACCGACTGCCAGACCCCGCGGGAAGCCGAAGCGCAGCGCTGAGCTTCGCCATTCCGGCTCAGACCGACTCCGACTCGGCGACGATCACCTATCGCCTCCGCATTGGCCCTGGCGCGGACCGCGGCGACGGTGTGAACCTGGCGCAGGCGGCAAGCGGTACCGCGCGCTCGAGCCCGGCGCGGGCACGTGTTCTCGTTGCGGGTGGCGTCTTCACGAGTGACGCCTGCGTGATCGGGAAGATCTTCTCCGACCAGAACGGCGACCGCGTACAGCGCGCAGGCGAGCCGGGCATTCCTGGAGTGCATCTCACCTTTGAGGACGGCACCACGGTCGTCAGTGACGGCGAAGGTCAGTACAGCTTCTGCGGACTGACGCCGACGACCCACGTGCTGATTGTCGATCGGACATCGTTGCCACCAGGAGCGCTCCTGGTGACCAGCAGCAGTCGCAACGCAGGGGACGCTCGCAGTCAGTTCGTCGATGTGAAGAACGGCGAAGTCCGTCGAGTGGACTTCGTGGAAGGTTCGCGCGATCCTGCCGTGCTCGCCGAGGTCAACGCGCGGCGCGAGGCGGACGCTGGGTGGCGACCGAGCTTCGCGAGCGAAGTGCGGCCGGGGCCTGTCTTGACTCCAGCAGCTTCGGACAGCGCTCGTGTCATTCCCATCGGCGGCACCTCGATGACGCTGGCCGAGACACTTTCGCCCGCAATCCATGGTTTCACCGGCGGCGGATCGTCGGGCAACACGTCGCCCGACATGTCCATGGACTCGAGACCAGGCTCCGGCCCAGCGCCGTTTACGCCTGGCGTGCGATCGATGCTCGTCGTGGGTCTGCTCGACGGCGTCCTCTCGCTGAACACTGCGAAGGGCGGCACCCGCTTGCCCGTCACACCCGGCACGGCGTTCGAGCGCGAGCTCACCCAACTCTCGGGCACGTTTGCCGATGGCCGTGGCCGTTACGCTGGACGCGGGGCTGTGTTCGTGAAGGGCCAGGTCGCTGGCGACCTTGGTATCACCGTGGCTTACGACTCGGAGAAGGACGGTCGGACCACGCTCTTCCGCGACATCCAGCCCGACTCGTTCTATCCGATCTACGGCGACTCGAGCCGGAAGATCTTCGACGCGCAGACCTCCGGTCGCCTGTATGCGCGCGTCGACCATGGCCGCAGCTACGCACTCTATGGCGATCTGCGGGCGTCGACGCTTGGCGGCGACTCGCGTCGGCTCGGCACCTACAACCGAACGCTGACGGGCTTCCAGCAACGGCTCGAGGCAGGTCGTGTCAAGGTGACAGGCTTCGCAAGCAAGACTGCGCTTCATCAGGTCGTCGATGAGATCGCGGCGCTCGGACTCTCGGGTCCCTACAGCGTCAGCCATCCCAACGGTGTTTCAGGGACTGAGCGCGTCGAAGTGATCACGCGCGACAGGAATCAGACAGCGGTCGTCGTCAACGTACTGCCGCTGACCCGATTCACCGACTACGAGTTCGAACCGTTCAGTGGCCGTCTGCTGTTCCGCCGGCCCGTGCCGTCCCTGGACGACCAGTTGAATCCTGTCTCAATCCGCGTGACGTACGAAATCGACGACACGCTCGAGGGCGATGCGACCAAGACCTGGGTTGGCGGCGCGGACGCCGCCCTGCGCGTCACTCGCCGTATCGAGGTCGGTGGCGGCTGGATTGAAGACACGACACCGGGCTCTCCGTACCGGCTCCGCAGCGTCAACAGCACGGTTCGCCTGGCCTCGAAGACGACGCTCATCGTAGAGGGTGCCCAGAGCCGCGGCGTTGCCGGCACCGGCGCGTTGCTGACCGCGTTAGCGGCGACGGGCGCGGAAGGTGCAGCGGCGCGTCTCGAGTTGCGCCATCACTCGAGCCGAGTCCTCGCGCGCGCATTCGCAGCGACGGCCGACAACGGCTTTTCGAATCCGTCGGCCGGGTTCGCGCCAGGTCACACGGAAGCGGGCGCCCGAGCCACCTTTGAGATCACTGATGGTGTGAAGGTGACCGCCGAAGCCGTGCACTCGGAAGATCAACGCACAGGCGCTCGACGTGACGGAGGCATGGTCGCTGTCGAAGCGACCATCGCACGGGCCCTCGGCGTCGAAGTTGGCGTGCGACGCTCGGTGCAGACGGGCGACACAGGCCTCGGTTCGTCCGCGTTCTCATCGTCCAGCACTGACGGCTTCGGGCTCGGCCCTGGCGGCACGACCATCGATCCGGTGTCCGGCTTGCCGCTGTCGCAGTCAGGTCTGTCGACCGCGCTGAGCTCGAGCCCCGCCACGGCCCCAACCGGCGCCCTCGAAGAAACGACCGTGCGAGCGAAGGTGACGCTGATGCCGTCTTCCCGCGCGAACGTCTACGCAGAGGCCGAGCAGGACATTCACGATGCGGCGAAACGCATGGCCGCCGTTGGAGTCCAGGTGCAGGTCAGCTCGCAGAACCGGGCGTACGCGCGGCACGAGTTCCTTGCCAGTCTCGATAGTCCGTACGGTCTCACGGGCAACCAACGCCGCGATGCCACGGTCGTAGGACTCGCCTCCAACGTCACCAAGGACGGCAATGTCTTCAGCGAATACCGGATGCGCAACGCCATCTCCGGTCGCGAAGCGGAAGCCGCCATCGGCCTGCGCAACCAATGGTCGCTGGCCGACGGCATCCACGCGACCGCGGGTTTCGAGCGCCTCACCGTCATCAACGGCATCGACCGCCAGGCCACGGCGGTGTCGGGCGGGCTCGATTACACGCGCAGTGCCAATTTCAAGAGCACGGGCCGCATCGAGTGGCGTCGCGACACGACAAGCGAGAGTTGGCTGTCGACGACGGGCCTGGCGCAGCGGCTGTCTTCGAGCTGGACGATTCTCGCGAAGAACTACTACCAGCGGGTGCTCCCGCAGAGCGGGCCAGGTCAGGTGCAGGACCGGTTCTCCGTCGGTGGCGCCTACCGGAACCCGACGAGCAATCGCCTGAGTGTGCTCTCACGCTACGAACTCCGGTTCGACCGGGCGCTCGGCGCACCGGCAGGCGTCGGAATCACCCGGCGCGTGCAGTCGGTGTCGACGCACGTCGACCTCGAGCCCGCGCGTGGATGGACGCTCTCGGGACAGCACGCTGCCAAGTGGGTCGAGGATCGAACGGACGGATTGGATGTGTCGCGAGCCATGCTGTTCTCCGGACGCATGGGATACGACCTGTTCCGACGCTGGGATGTGGGAGCGCTCGCGAGCCTCCTGTGGAGTCCAACTGGTGGACGCGAGCAGGCGGTCGGCGCTGAAGTCGGATTCCTGTTGCGCGGCAACTGGTGGCTGTCGTTCGGCGACAACGCGGTTGGCTTCCGCGACAACGACTTCGAAGTGTCGAACGCGACCGCTCGGGGCCCCTTCACCCGTCTGCGCTTGAAGTTCGACTAAGACGTTCGTGACGAAGGACGGGAACCGGCCGAGCGAGTCGGTTCCCTTTCGAGGTCGTAGATGCGCCGGGCGATCGGTATCAGCCGAGAAATCCCTTGAGCATGTTGAGCATCTGCGGCAACTCCGACGCCGACGGCATGGTGCCATTCGGCGTGAGCTTGTCGACGACGACGGGCAGCAGACCTGAGAGCGCGCTTGCCGCGTCGCCTTCGCTCAAGCCGGCATGCTTCGCCAGTTCCCTGATGCGATCAGCGCCGAGTCCCTGGTGCAATTGATCCGGCGTGATCGACTGGTTCTGTCCGGTGCTCACCCACGACGATACGGCATCGCCGAGACCCGAACTCTGGAGGCCGCTCAGGATGCTCGCGAGACCGCCACCGGATTGTTGCGAGCCGCCCAGCATGTTCACCAAACCACCGAGCAGGGCCGCGTTCCCAAGCGCGCTTCCGCCGCTGTTGCTGCTCAATGCCCCAGCCAGTCCTGCCAAATTGCCGACATTGTCCAGTAGACCCATCGTGTGTTCTCCTTTGAACAGTCGATCCTACCTTGTTCCGAACCCGCGGCGACCGGCCGTGCTGCACGTGGTAGACTAGCGAGAACGGATCTTCCTGACGTACGCTGCCGTTTGTAGAAGTAACGAGCCTGTCCCGACTCGCTTCTCCTCAAGTTCTTAGCAACGAAACGAAATCCGACCGGAGCGTCTGCTCCGTCCTCGCGTCCAATCTTCTAGAGTTACGCGGGTTTTCTCGTTTGCGCCTCGAGCGATTCGGAAGCGCTCTTGGCCTTGAAAGAGTAGTGTGTCATGCCGTTTTCCAAACTCGGGCTCGCGCCCATTCTCACTGCGCCGCTCGTGCGTCTGGGCTACAAAGAGCCCACGCCCGTGCAGGCCGCGTCCATTCCAATCGTGCTGACGGGAGCGGACCTGCTCGCGCGCGCACAAACGGGTACAGGCAAGACCGCCGCGTTTGGCCTGCCGATGATCGAACGCCTGCTCGTCAACCGTCAGCGAGTGCGTTCTTCAAAGCCGCTCGGTCTTGTGCTGGTGCCGACTCGCGAACTGGCGCAGCAAGTCCACCGTTCGCTGACCACCTTTGGCGCGCCTCTGCAGGTTCGTGTGACCGCAATTTACGGAGGCGTCGGCATGTCGCCCCAGGTCGCCCAACTCCGACACGGCACCGATATCGTCGTCGCCACGCCTGGCAGGCTCATGGACCACATGCAGCGTCGAACGGTCGACCTGTCGGCCGTCGAGATCGTCACGCTCGACGAAGCGGATCGTATGCTGGACATGGGCTTCATGCCGGCGCTTCGCCGCATTCTGCCGACGCTGCCGCGCGAGCATCAGACGTTGCTCTTTTCAGCGACCTTCACCGACCCGATCATCCAACTGTCGACCGCGTTCACGCGCAATCCCAAGCGTGTCGACATCTCGCAGGACGAGGTGGTCGCGACGACCATCACGCACCATGTCCATCCCGTGGCCGCTGAACGGAAGCGGGAACTCTTGCTGCACGTGCTTGCGCAAGCGCCCGCGAGTCAGGCCCTGGTGTTCTGCAAGACCAAGCGAGGCGCCGACCGTGTCGGCGATCATCTCGAAGATGCGGGCCTGCGAGCAGCAGTCATCCACGGGAACAAGGCGCAGGGTGCGCGGACGCGCTCATTGGCCGACTTCAAGGCCGGACGTGTCACAGTGCTCGTGGCAACCGATATTGCCGCCCGTGGCCTCGACGTGGCGCACCTGCCGCTCGTGGTGAATTACGACATGCCGATGGTTGCGGAAGACTACGTGCACCGGGTGGGTCGGACGGGCCGAGCGGGTGCCACTGGTCGTGCGGTGTCCCTGGCTACACCGGCAGACAGGGATCTTCTGCGCGATGTCCAGCGGTTGCTGACCGACCCGATCGAGCAGGTTGTGGTGAAGGGGTTCGAGATGTCAGCCGCGGCGTATGCGGCTGCGGCCTCGGCACCGAGCCCGGCAAGACCCTCGGGTCAGCGCCGGAAAGTGTCCACGCCGTTTCGCGGGGCGAAGACACCTTCACGGCCCTTCGCCCAGCGTCGTACGCGCTACGCGGGATAAATCAGGCGATGACGGGGGCCGTGATCGGCTCCCGCGCGACCTTGCCGGCCGCGACTTCCATTTGCGCGGTGATCGCGACTTTTGGCGCTCGTTCCACGCGTGGTGTGCACCCCCGCGACAACTGTGCCGCGCGAAGACTCGCGACGACGGCAAACTCGAACACGGAATACTCGGGCGGTCGACGGACCATTACAGCCAGCCTTTCTCGAAAGTGGAGTGTCTGGCTTTGGTGAGGGCTTGGCCTGGATGGCCTTGGGCTCAAAAAAGCGGGAATCTCTACTATACCCCGAATGGGCCCCCGGACCCGAGCGCGCCACGACCTGCGTCTAACCAACCAGCATGAGTCGATGCGCGTTCTGATTTCTGGTGCCACGGGGTTTGTCGGCCGTGCCTTGGTCCCGGCGCTGCAGCAAGGCGGCCACACAATCGTCGTGTGGGCCCGCGACGTCGCTCGAGCCCGCGCGCGCCTGGGCGCCGACGTCGAGATACTCGACAGCACTGATGCTTCGGTCTTGACCGCCGCTGTCGAGCGGTGTCACGCCGTGATCAATCTGGCTGGTGAACCGGTCGTGGGCGCGCGCTGGACAGAGGCGCGTCGCGCAGTCATCCGCGACAGCCGCGTCAGGGCAACCGACGCACTCGTGCAGGCCATCGCCACGGCTGCGGTCAAGCCCCAGGTGCTTGTGTCGGCGAGCGCCGTTGGCTACTACGGCGACCGCGGAGACGAGGTGCTGAGCGAAGACTCATCGCCTGGCTCCGACTTTCTCGCGCAAACCTGTCACGACTGGGAGGCCGCGGCAGTTGCCGCAGAGCAACGCGGTGTCCGAGTCGTCCTGCTCAGGATCGGCGTCGTACTCGGTCGCGACGGCGGAGCACTGGAGCAGATGCTGCCGCCATTCAGAATCGGACTTGGTGGTCCGATCGGAGGTGGACGCCAATACCTGCCGTGGATTCATCTGCACGATCTGGTCGGCGTCGTTGCAGCGTCGCTCACCGACGATCGTTACCGCGGGCCCGTGAACGCGGTGGCACCCGACGCTGTAACGAATCTGGAATTCGCACGGCAACTCGGTCGAGCCCTGAATCGACCCGCAATGGTGCCGGTGCCAGCACTTGCACTCAAAGTGGCAATGGGCGCGGCGGCCAGCGTACTGCTGGCCAGCCAGCGCGTTCGCCCCGACGCGCTGTCGCGACTCGGCTTCCCGTTTGCCTTCCCGACTCTCGCCGTGACACTTGCGGACATCGTGGGCGGGGCAGACGTGGCTCTGACTCGACTGCGCGATTCAATCGATGCGCTCGGCAGCCAGACCGGCCGCCGGTATCTCGACGAACGCAGGCCCATCTACGAACTGCGCACGACGACCGTGGTGAACGCGCCAATCGAGAAGACCTTCGAGTTCTTCTCGAAAGCCGAAAACCTGGGACTGATGACACCCTCCGCGATGGGCTTCAGTATTAGAGGGGCACCGCCTCGAATTGCTGAAGACACCATCATCGACTACCGCGTCCTGGTGGGCGGATTGCCGATCAATTGGCGCACGAGAATCGTCACGTGGAG
>JBEBGB010000747.1:0-2679 GCA_040081675.1 Vicinamibacterales bacterium | reverse complement strand
ACCGGGACCTACGTTCAGTGCCTCAATTGTTCAGGAGTGGGTTGTGAAGAATTTCATGCGTCGGTTTCTCGCCGAGACAGAGGGTCAAGACCTGATCGAGTACGCACTGCTCGCGGCGCTCATCGCGCTCGCGGCAATCACGGCGATGCAGAACCTCGGAACCGCCATCAACACCAAGTTCGGCGCCGTCAGCACCCAACTAGGCAGCTAGACCTTCGATTCGTCGGTCAACCTGGGGGGCTCAACGTTCGGGAGAGCCGGCGTTCCGGGTGGCACTGACTTGCGCTGATGGCCGGCGTCTCCGGCCCAGCTCATCATTCGGTGCTATGATGAACGCCCGGTTCAGCTAGCGTCTTCGGAGTACCGGGTTGCCGACAATCGTGGTGTGCCAGCGATCGCCTGCCCGGAGATTTCCAGGCAATCGGACGCTGGGCCTCTAGGGAGCACCGACATGAAGTGCAGGCTGTATCACCTTCTGGTCAACGAAGAAGGTCAGGACCTGATCGAGTATGCGTTGCTTGCGGCCTTGATTGCCTTGGCGGCGATCACGGCGATGCAGACGCTCGGCAGCGCTATCAATAGCAAGTTCGATAGCGCCAGCTCGCAGCTCGGCACCTGAGAGCTGCGAATACTCTCGTCAACCAGCCGTCGAATTCGCCGGTTGGAATCACGCCGAGACGTGCGTCCTCGTAGCGACACGCGTCGACCGGCCATCGCAACGGGTGTCACCTTGACGGAACTGGCTGCTCGCCTGGGGCCACATCAGTGGATGGCACTCGCCGTCAGCGTTCTGGCGTGTGTCACAGACCTTCGCACGCGCCGCATTCCGAATCCGGTAACGCTCGGTGGCGCCGTCGTCGCAGCCGCCTACGCCTTGATGTTCGACGGGATGAGTGGCCTCGGTTTCAGCGCGTTCGGGTGGGTGGTAGGACTCGTGGTCTTCCTGCCCTTCTATCTGTTGGGCGGGCTCGGCGCTGGCGATGTGAAGCTCGTAGCGTGTCTCGGTGCATGGCTTGGGCCTTCCACTGCCCTCTGGACCGGTCTCTACGCGGCGCTTGCGGGGGGAGTCATGGCGGTCCTGTTGGGGCTGGCGACTGGGTACCTCGGATCGGCCTTGCGAAACGTGTTCGAACTACTAATGCATTTTCGCCAGTTCGGTGTTCGCCCCCACCCCACTCTGACGTTGGAACGAGGGAGCGGCCCGCGACTACCTTACGCACTACCAATCGCTGCCGGTGCGATTGCGGCGATCTGGCTACACTAAGTGACTCGGTACAAAGATGAACCGTAATACACGCACTCTTATCGTGCTCCTTATTGCTCTTGTGACGGCGGGTGTGGCCACCTATCTCGTCGAACGAGCGATCGAGCAGCGACCGGTTCAGCAACTCCAGTTGCCGCAGATACAGGTGGTGGTCGCGGCCCACGAGCTGCCCACGGGCTCGCAACTTACCCCGACCGACCTCAAATTAGTCGGATGGCCAGCGGATTCGCTGATTCCCGGGTCCTTTCAGAAGATCGAGGATGTCGCGAATCGCGGCCTCCTGACGTCGGTTCTGGAGAACGAACCGCTGACCGACAGCAAGCTGGCGTCGGTTGGCGCGGGTGCCGGACTCCCACCGACTATTACGCCCGGCATGCGGGCGATCTCGGTCCGCGTGAACGAAGTGGTTGGCGTTGCGGGTTTCGTCACTCCAGGTAATCGTGTCGACGTGTTCGTCACCCTGAAGCAAAACGACACCACTGTGACCAAGGTGATCCTCAGCAATGTTCAAGTGCTGACGGCAGGCACCAAGTACGAACAAGATAAGTCAAAGAGCGGTGAAGCCATGCCTTCAACGGTGGTGACGCTCTTACTCTCACCCGAAGACGCCGAGCGCGTCGTCCTGGCGGCCACCGAGGGCCAGGTCATGCTCGCGCTGCGAAACCCGCTCGACGTGGAGCCGACCAAGACAGGCGGCACGCGCCTCACGTCTCTTTACGACGGACCCGCGGCGCCGGTCGTCGTTGCGGCCGTCCGGCCCGCCCCGCGGAGGCCGGTCGTGACAGCACCACCACCTCCGCCTCCTCCTCCAGAACCGAAGCCGTATACCGTTGAAGCCATCCGAGGCGCCAAGCGCACAGAGGAGACGATTCGGTGACCGTCAGGACTTTCATGACTTCACACGCCCGACGGTTCACCGCCCTGCTGGTCGTGCTCGGCGCGGTCGCGAGCGGCGAGACGACGACGCTTCGAGCGCAGACAACTCCGCAGGCCACCGGCGCCATGCCGCGTGTGTCACTCACAGCCGGACGGTCGACGGTGCTGGCGGTCGACTTCGATGTCACGCGCATCGCGATCACGAACCCGGCGATTGCCGATGCTGTCGTCGTGGCTCCGCGCGAGATTCTCATCGACGGCAAAGCGCAAGGCACCATTAGTTTGATCATCTGGGGCGAAGGGCGCCGCGCGCAGTACGACCTCTCGGTCGATGCCCCCGTGACCCAACTCCAGCAGCAATTGCGCAATCTATTCCCCGGTGAAGACATTCAGGTCACCATCACCGAAGAAGCGACCACGCTCTCGGGCCGCGTCTCGAGCAACGCCGTCATGCTCAAGGCTGGCGAAATCGCCGAGAAGACATCGGCCAAGCAGAAGGTGATCAACCTCCTGACAGTGCCAGGCGGCATCGACACGCA
>JBEBGB010000746.1:0-2679 GCA_040081675.1 Vicinamibacterales bacterium | reverse complement strand
CGGCATCTTGGCCGACGATGCATCCCGCCTCGCCGCGTTACTCATCGGTCACATGCGCCCGGCATGCTCCCTCTTCGCGCCTTGCGATCCGGGCGCCTCGACGCCCAGGATGCCGCACTTATTTCCTGACAGGCCCTTAGTTCTCACGGCGCCGAGGTTTCGATGCCTTGCGAGCAGGCTCCTTTTCCGTCGGCCACGCCCGCATTGTCGGCGCGACGATGTCGCGGAGTAAGTGCGCGCACTGTCTGCCTCTGGCCTGCACACTCAGTCCGGCGAGCACCGTGTTGAAGTAGACGGCGAGCGCCGTCACGTCTGTGGACGCTGGTAGCTGTCCTTCGCGCTGCGCGCGCGCGAGACGCGCTTCAATGGCTCGACCGGCCCCATGGAGCGCCTCGCGAAGAGCGTGCTTCACCGACTCGGGCACGCCGGGACTCTCGCAGCTGGTCGTCCCCGTGACGACCATGCACCCGCCGGGCTTCTCGGGGTCTGCCACGGCCTCAACCGCCGATAGCATCAGCAATTCCACAGCGCGCCGTGCATCGGGCTCGGCCTCGAGGACGCGCGCATGGACGGAGCGCTGGCGTTCGCCGTAGCGCGCCAGAGCCCGCAGATACAGCGACTCCTTGTCGCCAAACGCGGCGTACAGGCTCGGCTTGCTCACCCCCATGGCGTCCGCGATCTCGTTGATCGACGCGCCTTCGTAGCCGTTCCGCCAGAACAGTTCGAGGGCGCGGTCCAGCGCCAGATCAGCGTCGAATTCTCGAGGACGGCCTACAGGTGTCACACAGACTCCGGTCCAGAACTTGCCAATGGGATGTCCAATGATGCATTATGTACCAGTTGGTACATAATTACATGTTGCACTCAATTGGAGGTCCCATGCTCTTCGAACCGTTTTCCCGGCGCAGTCTTCATCTTCGCAATCGCCTCGTGATGGCGCCCATGACCCGGAACCGCGCCATTGGCAACGTGCCCAATGCCTCTATGGCCGAGTACTACGGACAGCGCGCGTCCATGGGGCTCATCGTCACTGAAGGGATCGCGCCGTCGCCGAACGGCCTCGGGTACGCGCGCATCCCCGGTCTCTTCAGCCAGGAGCAGGTAGCGGGCTGGCGCTTGACGACCGACGCCGTGCACGCGGGAGGCGGGACGATCTTCGCGCAGCTGATGCACACAGGTCGTGCGTCGCACACCGACAATTTGCCCGCCGGGGCGCGCGTCGTGGCGCCGGTTGCCACGCCCCTGCCCGGCGAGATCTACACCGACACGCTCGGCAACCAGACACCGACCGTTCCACATGCCCTGACTGAAGCCGAGATTGCCGAGACGGTCGCCGAGTACGCCCACGCTGCGACGCTCGCGATCGAGGCCGGCTTCGACGGTATCGAGCTGCACGGCGCGAACGGCTATCTGATCGAACAGTTCCTGAACGCCAATCTGAACACGCGGTCGGACGGTTACGGCGGCGGCATCGAAGGACGTAATCGGTTTGCTATCGAGGTGGCGCGCGCGACGGCGGCTGCGATCGGTGCCGATCGGGTCGGCATTCGCATTTCACCCTACGGCGCGTTCAACGCCATGGGTGCGTTTCCCGACGTCGAACCGCAGTACCTCGCGCTGGTCCGCGAGTTCAGCTCGCTCCGCCTTGCCTACGTCCACCTGGTCGACCACTCCTCGATGGGAGCGCCTGCGATTCCGGCGTCGTTCAAGGCTGAACTCCGCGCCGCGTTCAATGGTGTCTTTATCGGTTCTGGTGGACTTGATCGATCGAAGGCTGAGCAACTGCTGAAGAGCGGCAATGCCGACCTGGTTGCGTTTGGCCGACCCGCGCTGGCAAACCCAGACCTGGTGGCCAGGCTGCTGGACAACGCGCCGCTCAATCCGCCCGACTTCTCGACGTTCTACACGCCGGGTGAGAAGGGCTACACCGACTATCCGGCGCTGGTTCCCGCGCAGGTGTAACGCAACGCGTCAACCCTCCAACAATCGCCGCGTCGCGGGCATTGCGGCGTCGTCGACCCGCTACCGCGCCGCGGGAAACGGCTCCTCGGCTGCCGTCTCCGATCCTGCGGCGACACCCGGAACGTCCGGGCGTCGCCGCGCAATGCGCGCCTGCGGGTCCGTTTCCATCAATCGCATGATGCGCGGCGCTCCACGGGCCGCCGCCACCGCAACGCCCACGCCGCTCCATGCGGACGACGCCCTACCGAACAGTCCCTCGCTACGGTCGCGCAGTGCTCTCAGAACGCACTAGCCGCGTCAACGGCCCGCACGACGCTTCTTGATGGCACGTGCGCGGCGTCCCGGAGCTTGTCGTCGAGATCAGCTCGCCGAGCACCCGAACGCGCGACGAGACGATCAAGCTGCGTCTGTATGAACGAGCCGGCGTGTTGGAATATTGGGTCGCGGACACTGACGCCGATGTTGTTCGCGTTTATCGTCGCGAGGGCGACGGCTTCAACGCTCCCCTCGAACTGTCGCGTGCATCCGGAAGTGTCCTCGCGACGCCTTTACTGCCTGACCTGAGAGTGACGCTCGACACGGTGTTCTGCGACTAAGACCGGACCGGACCGGCACTTGGTGCCGCGTGTCAATCGTCGCGCTCGAGAAGCGGCGCTACTCGACCCGCCGCGGTGCGAATTGGCTGTCGGCCTTCCACTTCGGCGCATCATCGGAATT
>JBEBGB010000147.1:0-10233 GCA_040081675.1 Vicinamibacterales bacterium | reverse complement strand
CAGTGGAACGTCTCTGCGCAGCAGGCGCTCGGCAAGGCGCAGAGCGTGACCGTCAGTTACGTCGGCTCTGCGGCCCGCGATCTGTACCGCAAGAACAGGTACTCGGCGCCCAACCCCACGTTCACCAGCTCCATCTATCTCACGGGCAACTCCGGCTATTCGGACTACAACTCACTGCAGGTGAAATTCGATCGGCGACTGAGCAAGGGGCTGCAGGCGCTGGTCAGTTACACCTGGTCGCACTCGCAGGACAACGCGTCAGACGACCAGAGCTATATCGCCGTCGCGCCCACTGCCTTCTTCGACCCCAATGTCGATTATGGCGACTCAGACAACGACGTCCGGCACGTCGTCAGCGGCGCCCTGACCTACCAGATTCCCTCGGTGTTCACCTCGGGTGTGGGCCACGCGCTCTTGAGCGACTGGTCCATTGATGGACTGTTCAATGCGCGGTCCGCGCCGCCAGTCTTCATCCTGGGTGGCAGCGTCAGCTCCGGTGGAGTCGTCTACGCTCCCAGGCCGAATGTCGTTCCCGGCGTGCCGGTTTACCTCTACGGGTCCCAGTACCCTGGCGGCACCGCGCTCAACAAGGCCGCCTTCAGCAACCCGGGCAGCACGCAGGGGAACCTCGAACGAAACTCGATTCGCGGGTTTGGCGCGTGGCAGGCGGACCTCGCCCTCCACCGCCAGTTCCACCTGACCAAGAGTGTCGGACTGCAGTTTCGCGCCGAAGTCTTCAACGTCTTCAACCACACGAACTTCGGCCCGCCGGCGCAACAGGGATCGGCGAACAACAACATCACCAGCGCGACGTTCGGACTCGCCACGCAGACACTGGGTAACAGCCTCGGAGGCCTCAATCCGATCTTCCAGTTCGGTGGACCTCGTTCGGGGCAGTTTGCCGTGCGCCTGCAGTTCTAGCGGGCCTCCGGCCCCCAAGGGCCTCGGCCCGTTATAGGTCACTCGCGCCCGGGAAACTTGACCCGGCAGGTCAAGTTTCGGGGCTCGAGGGTTCCAGACCTTCGAGAGCCCGGCGGGTCACCGCCGGGCCCTCTGCCCGCGCCCCACTCTGAGGCCGGCACGAATCGAGAGGAACCACATGAAGCGCTTTCGCCACATCTGTCTCGTCTGGCACCGGTACGCGGGCCTGTTCATGGCCGTGTTCCTCGCCATCGCCGGCCTGACCGGCAGCATCCTGGCGTTCCGACATCAGATCGACCGGATGCTGGAGCCGCGGATGTACGCCGCGCCGCGGCCCGGTGCGACGTCGGTCCCGCTTGTCGACATCGCGAAGCGGATGACGAACCGTCTGCCTCACGCCACTGTGGCGATAGTCACCAGGGACGAGGAGCAGGTGATGGTCGGCTTCCAGGCCGAGCGGAACCCGGAGACGGGCAAGCGGTATGAGCTGGCGAACAACACGTTGATCGTCGACCCCTGGACGGGGGAGGAACTGGGCGCGCCGTCCGGGGTCCGCTTCACGACGTACGTGCTGAAGCTTCACGATCGACTGTTCGGAGGTGGTCTGGGCTACCTGTTCATGGGGATCGTGGCGCTCGTGTGGACGCTCGACTGCTTCGTCGCGTTCTACCTGACCATGCCCCTGTTTCGCCGCGGCTTCTGGCGCCAGTGGAAGCCCGCGTGGCTCATCAAGCGCAACGCAGGGACCTATCGACTGAACCTCGACCTGCATCGTGCGTTCGGCCTGTGGCTGTGGCCCCTGCTGTTCGTCTTCGCCTGGTCGAGCGTCGGCTTCAACCTGCGCTTTCCTGTCTACGAGTTCGTGATGAAGCACACGTTCGCGTACGACTCGCAGATCTCGGCGTTGATGGGCCTCGCGGACCGGGCGAAGCAGTGGAAGGACGAGCCCGCGCCGCCTGTCGACTGGACCTTCGCGGAAACCACGGGGCGCGCGCTCATCGCGGAGCGCGGACGCCAGGAAGGTTTCACCGTCGGCGAGACGATGATGGCCGGCTACGTCCCGCAGCTCCATGCGTACACGGTCGGGGCATTCACAAGCCGCATGGTCGGAAAGCAGCCGGCCGCCTCGATGGCGATGTTCGAGCCGGACGGCCGGCCCATTCTGGTCCTGGTGTACTCCGGCGCGAAGCTGGGCAACACCATCGAAACGTGGTTCTCCGCGCTGCACACGACGAAGGGATTTGGCCTGTGGTACCAGATCTTCGTCGCCTTCATCGGGATCGTCGTCGCGATGTTTTCGGTGACGGGCGTGTACTTGTGGTGGAAGAAGCGGTCCGTGCGCAAGGCACGTCGGCCTGCCGCACCGATTGAGGTGGCCGAGGGAACGGCGTGAAGCGGGCACGCGAGATCTGCCTTCCGAGGAACTCGCCGTGATCCGACGCGTCGTTCTTGTCCTGCACCGCTGGTTCGGACTGCTGGCGGCGGTCTTCCTCGTCTTCGTCAGCCTCACCGGCAGCGTGCTGGTGTTCTCCGACGAATTGGAACGCCTCGTCGCGCCACAACTCTTCGCGAGGCCGCAACCGGGTGTTCCGCATCTCGACCTGGCGACGCTCGTAGAACGGGCGTCGATCCTCGCGCCGCCACGTACGCAGATCCTGGGCGTGCAGGTGGACGCTGACGATCAGGCCAAGCTGGTGCTCCTGCCGGAGATCAACCCACGGACCGGTCAACCGGATGTCAAGTCGCTCGTGGAGTTCCCTCCGGAGATCTTCCTGGACCCGTGGACCGGCGCCGAACTCGGCCGCCGCAGATTCGCCGACCTGTCGGAAGGGATCATCAACCTCAGGCCGTTCATCCTGTTTGCGCACCAGCAACTCGTGCCGATGACGATGATGATGCCGCTGGGGGTGGCTGGCTCGCTGCTGCTCGGTGTCCTCGCGATCATCTGGACCCTGGACTGCTTCGTCGGCTTCTATCTCACGCTGCCTGTGTCGTTCCGCGGCTTCTGGCGGCAGTGGACGCCCGCGTGGCTGATCAAGCGCGACGGCGGAACCTATCGGTTGAATCTCGATCTCCATCGGGCGTTCAGCCTGTGGCTGTGGCCCGTGCTCTTCGTCTTCGCCTGGTCGAGCGTCATGCTCAACATGCGGCCCGTCTACAACCCGGTGATGCACAGCCTGTTCGCGTATGACACGCAGGGTGCGAGCCCGATGAACCGGCGATCGCCCAAGCCGCACCCGGCTCTCGATTGGCGCCACGCACTGGGCGTCGGCGAGAGACTGATGGCCGAGCGGCTCACGACCCGAGGTATCAGCGACGGCGAGGCGACAGATTTCATCTACAACCCAATGGCCGGTATCTACGTGTACACCGTGAGCCTCGGCCTCGCCGGCGAGGCCGGCGGCCAGGCGGCCTCGGTCATGTTCGATGGCGACACCGGCGAACTCAGCTTTGTGAGCGCAGGCCCCGGCGATCACGTGGGCAACAGGATCACCGTCTGGCTGCGTCTGCTCCATCGGGCGAAAGTGAGCGGCGCGTTCTACTGGCCGTACCGTCTGTTCGTGTTCGTGCTGGGCTTCGTCATCACCATGCTGTCGGTCACGGGCGTCTACATCTGGTGGAAGAAGCGGTCCGTTCGGAAGGGGCGAGCGACACCCGCTGTCGCCATCGCAGAAGGAGTGAGCTGAGACATGTCTGCACGCACTCGTCGTTACGCACTGTTGTGGCACCGGTACGCGGGCCTGTTCATGGCCGCGTTCCTCGCGCTGGCCGGGCTGACCGGCAGCCTGCTGGCGTTCCGCCCCCAGATCGATCGCTGGCTGTCGCCGCAGTTCTACGCGACGCCAAGGCCCGGCGTGCCGCCGCTCGATCTCCAGAGCCTGATCGATCGCGCGCAGGGGCTGGTTCCCCATGCGCGTGTCGGCGGCGTGGTTCTCCAGGAGGATCAGGCGCAAATCCAGTTCACCCCGGAGAAGGACC
Organism: Vicinamibacterales bacterium; assembly: GCA_040081675.1. Classification (GTDB taxonomy): domain Bacteria; phylum Acidobacteriota; class Vicinamibacteria; order Vicinamibacterales; family CAVVIG01; genus CAVVIG01. The sequence continues at coordinate 6,333 of JBEBGB010000147.1, read as the reverse complement.
CGGCGACAGGCAAGCCGTACGCCCTCGGATTCTCGCGCTTCGCCGTGGACCCGTGGACCGGCAAGGAACTCGGACGCTGGCAGGGCGGGGGCCAGCTGTCCAACGGCCGGCAGAACTTCACCCAGTGGCTGCTGCAGGTGCACGACAAGCTGCTACTCGGTAGCGGCGGGTACCTGTTCATGGGGGTGGTGGCCTTCATCTGGACACTCGATTGCTTCATCGCGTTCTACCTGACGGTGCCGCCGATGTGGCGCGGCTTCTGGCGGCAGTGGAAGCCCGCCTGGCAGATCAAATCGAATATGGGCGCGTATCGCCTGAACCTCGATCTGCATCGCGCATTCGGCCTCTGGCTCTGGCCAATCCTGTTCGTGTTTGCGTGGTCGAGCGTGATGTTCAACCTGCGCATTCCCGTCTACGAACCCGTGATGCAGACGGTCTTCGACTACGAGTCGCCCATCAAGGCCATGATGGGGCTGTCGGAGCGCGCCAAAGCGAACCGGAACGCCGAGATGCCGCTCGGCGTGGACTGGCGGCGTGCCGAGTCGACGGGACGCGCGTTGCTCGAGGCACAGGGGCGCGAGCGCGGGTTCACAGTCGGAGAGTCGATGACCATTGCGTACATCCCGCCGTTCAGCATGTACGGCTACGGCGCCCGCACGAGTCCAGGGCCAGTCGCGGCTGTGATGTTCGAGGAGAACGGCACAGTGCTCCGCCTGGATTCCCCGACGGGCAACCGCACAGGCAACACCGTCGAGATGTGGCTCCACATGCTGCATATGGGGCACGACCTCGGCATCTGGTACCAGGCGTTTGTGGCTTTCCTCGGCGTCGTCATCGCCATGTTCTCAGTGACCGGCGTGTACCTCTGGTGGCAGAAGCGGAAGGTGCGGAAGGAGCGGAAAGCGCGGGTGCGAGCGGGCACTGCAGAGGCGGTGGCATGACCGCGGCAGAGACGCGAATGGATGAAGCGCGTTCGCCACGTCTGTCTCGTCTGGCACCGGTACGCGGGCCTGTTCATGGCCGTGTTCCTCGCCATCGCCGGCCTGACCGCGAGCATCCTGGCGTTCCGTCAACAGATCGACAGGATGAGCGGCGAGCTCAGCTTCGTGGGCGCGGGCCCGGGCGATCACCTGGGCAACAGGATCACTGTCTGGCTGCGTCTGCTCCATCGAGCGAAAGTGAACGGGGCGTTCTACTGGCCGTACCGCCTGTTCGTGTTCGCGCTCGGCTTCGTCATCACCATGCTCTCGGTCACGGGCGTCTACATCTGGTGGAAGAAACGGTCCGTCCGGAAAGGGCGAGAGAAACAAGCATTCGCTACCGCTGAGGGAGGTAGCTGAGGGATGTCTGCACGCACCCGTCGTTACGCACTGCTGTGGCATCGGTATGCCGGTCTGTTCATGGCTGCGTTCCTCGCGCTGGCGGGGCTGACCGGGAGCCTCCTGGCCTTCCGGCCTCAGATCGATCGCTGGCTGTCGCCGCAGCTCTACGCGACACCGAGGCCCGGTGTGCCGCCGCTCGACCTCCAGACGCTGATCGATCGCGCGCAGGGGCTGGTTCCCCATGCGCGTATCGGCGGCGTGGTTCTGCAGGAGGATCAGGCGCTCATCCAGTTCACGCCGGAGAAGGATCCAGCAACAGGCAAGCCCTACAAGCTGGGATTCACCCGCTTCGTCGTGGACCCGTGGACCGGCAAGGAGCTCGGGCGCTGGCAGGGCGGTGACCAGCTGTCCAACGGCCGCCAGAACTTCACCCTGTGGCTACTGCACCTGCACGACCGGTTCCTCACCGGCCCCGGCTATCTCTTCATGGGCATCGTCGCCCTGGTGTGGACGATCGATTGCTTCATCGCGTTCTACCTGACGGTGCCGCCGATGTGGCGCGGCTTCTGGCGGCAATGGAAGCCGGCCTGGCAGATCAAATCGAATCTGGGCGCGTATCGCCTGAACCTCGATCTGCACCGCGCATTCGGCCTCTGGCTCTGGCCGATCATCTTCGTGTTCGCGTGGTCGAGCGTGATGTTCAACCTGCGCATTTTCGTCTACGAACCCGTGATGCAGACGGTCTTCGACTACGAGTCGCCCATCAAGGTCATGATGGACCTGTCGGAGCGCGCCAAGGCGAACCGGAACGCCGAGATGCCGCTCAGCGTGGACTGGCGGCGTGCTGAATCGACGGGACACGCGCTGCTCGAGGCCAAGGGGCGCGAGCGTGGATTCGCGGTCGGAGAGTCGACGACCATTGGGTATATCCCGCCGTTCAACATGTACGTCTACGGCGCCGGGACGAGTCCCGGGCCAGCCGCGGCTGTGATGTTCGAGGAGAACGGCACGGTGCTCCGCCTGGACACCCCGACGGGCAACCGCACCGGCAACACGGTCGAGATGTGGCTCCAGATGCTGCACATGGGGCACGACCTCGGCCTCTGGTACCAGGCGTTCGTGGCTTTCCTCGGCGTCGTCATCGCCATGTTCTCAGTGACCGGCGTGTACCTCTGGTGGCAGAAGCGGAAGGTGCGCAGGAAACGAAAGGAACGGTCGCCGACGAGTGCGGCCGAGGCTGTCGCATGAGGGCCGAGCGGGCGGGATGACGCGCGCCTTCGTGCACGCCACGCCGCGGCCCGGCGTGGCGCCGATCCCGCTGACGGAAATCGCGGAACGGATGAAGAACCGCGTGCCTCACGCCATAGTCATTCAACGTGTCGGCCTGCGCTGGAGGTGTCGTTCGCTGCAGCGCACGTCGTCTTCGCCGGCGCGGCCACGCGTTCTCTGCACGGATTGAGTCACTCACAGATAGTCGCTGGCCTCGGTGATGGGCGCGGAGCAGAGTATTGGCAGGGTGGGGCCACAAGGGCGCCGCAAAGCGAGAGAGCAGAACTCCACTGTCTTCCGAGACAGGGCTCCTGCACCGGGTCCTCTTGCTCGGTGGTTCCCGAGTCGCACCCACCCGCCGATCAATCTCGTACGCTCCACAACGCCTCACAAGCGCCCGTACCGACAACTGGTCGCGCAGTGGGCCTGGTTTCAGCGCCGCGCAAACGGGTTGACGAGCCTCACGCCAGACTTCTCGAAATCGGCCCGACTGCGCGTCGCCAGCGTCAGCCCGTGTCTGAGCGCCGTAGCTGCGATCAAACTGTCCTTGATTGGCATGGCGCGGCCCGAGGCGCGCAGCGCCGCCAGCAACTGCGCCCATCGCAGGGCGGTGTCCGCCTCCCACGGGAGACAGTGCAACCGCCGCACGCCTGCGTCGAACCATTGTTCGAGGCGCGTCCGGCGCTTGCCCCGCGGCAGCAGAAGGATCCCGAACCGGACCTCGCCGAGGATGATGGGGTCGACCACGAGGTCGCGTTCGTGGGCTCTGAGCCAATCGACCGCTGCCCGATCGGGGGCAGCCTTCGTCGGCTCGCTCAGCACGTTGGCATCGACGAGGAACGTCACAGGCTGTCGGTGGACTCGGAATCGATGGTGACGAAGAAGTCCTTTTCGGGACACGACAGCAGCCAGTCGACGAGGCCGTCACCTGGATGCGACGGGCGCCGCACGAGCCTGTATTCGCCTCGATCGACGCGCTCGATGTCGAACACCTGACCAGCTTCGATGCGGTCCTGCTGTCGCAGTTCGGCGGGCAGCACGATCTGTCCCTTCGACGACACAGTCGTTCTCATGCGAGTAAGATATCGTCTTACCGCCGGTGCGTCAACGGTCAATGTCGCCGCGGCTCTCCAGCGCCCGGCTACCCACTGTGCGCACGCGTAGCGGCTGTGGCGTCGATGTTCGCGGAGATCGAATACCTGCAGCAGTGACCCTCGTCATGCCTTGCAAAATAAAACCAATGCTTTGATAATGTAATGTATGAAGCGAGCGAGCGAAGCGTTGCTCGAAGAGTATCTGCGCACCTTCCCCTGTGTGGCCATTCTCGGCGTCAGGCAGTGCGGCAAGACCACACTCCTCGGGACCCTTCCGAAGTCGTGGACGCGGATCGACCTCGAGCGGCGGGCGGACCATTCGGTCGTCGCCCGCGATCCGGACCTTTTCCTTCGACTGAACGCTCGACACGTCGCGATCGACGAGGCGCAGCAATTGCCCGAGCTCTTTCCGGCGCTGAGGGTCGCCATCGACGGGCGACGCGCCGAAAAGGGGCGCTACGTGATTACCGGTTCGAGCTCTCCGGCGCTGGTGACGTCGATCTCCGAGAGCCTGGCGGGACGAGTCGGGCTCATCGAACTCGCGCCGTTCTCGTTTGCCGAGGTCACCCGCTCGGCGACCAGGGACTCCCTCCTGGCGCGGCTGTGCCATCGACGGGCGAAGCCGCGCGACCTCGTCGACGGATTGAAGCCCCGCGGTTCGCTCGAGACACTCCACGATTTCTGGTTCCGCGGCGGCTTTCCGGAGCCATGGCTGAACCCTGGCGAGCGGTTTCGAACGCAGTGGACGGAGCAATACATCCAGACCTACCTGTACCGCGATGTGAAGCGGCTCTTTCCCGGACTCGACGATGTGCGCTTCCGCCGCTTTCTCGAACTGCTCGGGGGGCTGTCGGGGAAGGTGCTCAACTACGCGGACACCGCGCGTGCCCTCAACGTGTCGCAGCCGACCGCCCGAGACTACTTCGAGATCGCGCATGGCACCTTCGTCTGGCGCCGTGTGAGCGCCTTCTCGCGGAGTTCAGTGAAGCGTGTGGTGAAGCACCCGCGTGGTTACCTTCGAGACACAGGGCTCTTGCATACCCTGCTGCGCATTCCGGATCTCGACGCGCTGCAGAGCCATCCCCAGGTCGGAGCGTCGTGGGAAGGACTGATCGTCGAGGAGATCTTGCGGCAGCTCGAAGCCCTCGGCATGCGTCCCGATTACTCGTTCTACCGCACCGGTGCGGGCGCAGAGGTGGATCTGGTCCTCGAAGGGGACTTCGGACTCGTGGCGGTGGAAGTGAAACACACGTCCAGCGTCACGTCGCGCGACCTTCGAGGGCTGCACGAGTTCATCGGCGAACACAAGGCGCGATTGGGCATCGTGGTGAACTCGGACGTGGCGCCGCGCGTGTATGACGATCGCATCATCGGCGTGCCCGCGAACTGGTTATAGGTTCGGGAGCCGTTTCCACGCGAACGCAGCGTACCTGTCAGGCATTGAGCTCATCGTTGCCAACGCCGCCTGCGCAAGCACCCACGCGCCATTCCCCACTGACAAATCAGAACCGCCCGCGCAATCGGGCACAATTGACGACGTGCCCGTGCTGCCGCGTCCACGCTCCGTTCGTCGTCTCGTGTTCGCAGCATTCTCCTGCGTCTGGCTTCTCGCCCCCTGCACCCTGATGGCCCAGACGCCGACGGCACGCGCCATCCCGGCGCTCAAGGCACCGGTCATCGATGGCAGGTTGACCGACGCCGCGTGGGTGGCAGCGCCGGTCGTCGAGGGCTTCGCGCAGCGCGAGCCCACCGAGGGCGCGGCCGTCTCCGAACCAACCATCATCCGAATCGTGTACGACCAGACCAACCTGTACATCGCCGCCGACCTGCGCGACAGCGAACCAGGCAGCATCCGCGCGTCTGAACTGCGGCGGGACAACACGCTGGAGAGCGACGACACCTTCTCCGTCCTGCTCGATACCTTCCTCGATCACCGGAACGCCTCGGTGTTCCGCGTCAACCCGCGAGGCACGCGGTTCGACGCGTTGATTCGCAATGAATCCCGCGTGATGAGCACCGACTGGGACGAACAGTGGACGGCCGCGGCCGTGCTGACAGAGACGGGCTGGTCTGTGGAGATGGCCATCCCCTTCAAGATCCTCCGCTTCCGGAACGGCGCGGCGCAGACCTGGGGCCTCAACTTCGAGCGCGTGATCAAACGCAGAAACGAGCTGGCGTACTGGTCCGGATGGGGACGCGACTACGTGTTCCAGCACGTGTCGCAGGCCGGACAACTGACCGGCCTTGGCGATATCCGGCAGGCCGAACGCCTGCGCGTCCGCCCGTACCTGCTGGCTGGCGCTGAGACACTGCGCGCGGTCTCGTCCCCATCGGACACGCGTCGAATCACCGAGGTCGGCATCGACGATCTGAAGTGGCAGGCCACGTCGACGCTGACCGCCGACCTGGCGATGAATCCCGATTTCGCCCAGTCCGAAGTCGACGCGCAGCAGGTGAACCTCACGCGTTTCAGCCTGTTCTTCCCCGAGAAGCGGCAGTTCTTCATCGAAGGGGCCGACTCGCTGAAGATGGGCGTCGGGCTGCTGCACTTCGGTCCTCCCCCACTCGAACTGTTCTACAGCCGCAACATCGGTCTGTCAGCCGCCGGAACGCCCATCTCGATTCCAGTCGGCGGCAAGCTGACGGGT
>JBEBGB010000745.1:0-2682 GCA_040081675.1 Vicinamibacterales bacterium | reverse complement strand
CGGTCGGCACAACCCAACGCAGGACACGTTGAACCGCCTGCTCAAGCCATTTCGGTTGCGGTTGAGCCTTGCGAAGCTTGACGTTCGCAAGCAGACGAGGGCGGCATAGAGCTCGCACGATTTACGCGGTCGTTCGACGTGACATCCGAGCAGGCCCGGGCCGTGCTCGATTTCGCTGCCTGGAGCCTGGCGGCTCCCGCGCGCTGATGCGCATCCTGCCCCCTGGCGTCCTGACCCGTCGCAATGGCCGAGTTCACGAATGAACCCCGTTCATGACCCAGGGTCACGAATGACCCAACTCACCCACATAATCCCGAGCAGTTCTGACCCTTTTCGCGTATTCCGCGCTGTCACGAACATTGCCTCGCCAAGCCGCGGAGGCAACCCGCATGCAGCGTGGTCTCCCGACGGTCGTCGGCTGGCAGTCGTGTCGCAGAATACGAATACAAACGCCTCGATCTGGCTGATCGAGCCTGGAGCGCCGCATCCCGAGTTCACGAAAATGATCGACCTGCCGCCTGCGCCCAGGATTCGGGGGATGGCATGGACGCCGGACGGCTCGGCGATTGTGCTTGGCAAACACGACCTCACGAGCGATATCGTCCTGCTGGAGATGCGATAGGCCGCCACTGTCTGAACAATGAGCGGGACGTCAGCCAGCAGCCATCGGATTTGATCGACAGCTCATAGCGAGCTCCTTGGGAGCGATCGGTTCTGGGCCAGCGCAGGCGCACGATCGATCTCAGTTCTGCACTGACGCTCGTCTGCCCTATGCCTGAGCAGTATTACTGCTATACTGAATTCATGCAAGCGAAAGCCGTCATCAACGAACGCGGCGTCATTACCATACCGGCGGCTCTTCGTCAGGCCCTCGGGCTGAAAGCCAACGACGAGTTGATTCTCGAAGACACGGGCGGCGGCATCCTGATCCGCCCGGCGATCAGCGTGCCGCTCGAGGTATACGCCGAAGCCCGCATTCGCGAATTCGCCAGCGACGAAAAGGCCATCGGCGCGCTGTTGCCCAAACGAAAGCGACGATGAGGTGCGCGTCTTTCTCGACGCGAACGTGTTGTTCTCTGGGAGCAATGCGGACAGCAACATCGCCCGGTTGGTCGATTGGCTCTTCGAAAAAGGCACAGGCGTCTCGAGCGACCTTGCGGTCGAAGAGGCACGACGCAACCTCGCGCTGAAACGCCCTCGATGGCTCGGCGAGTTCGAGCGAATCCAGCCCAGACTCGAGATCGTCTCCACTGCCAGTTTCGCCCTCCAAGTCGTGCTGGACCCGAAGGACGCGCCGCTACTCTGTACGGCCATCGCGGCAACGTGCGAGTACTTCGTCACCGGCGACAAACGCGATTTCGGTCATCTGTATGGCCGTTCAGTAATGGGTGTCGAGGTCATCTCGCTGCTGCGACTGGCCGAACTGCTCGCTGCGAAAGGATCGGGCTGAGCAGTGGGCGTGGACACGGAAGCACAAGACGCGTGCAAAAGCTTGGAGACCACAGACCGGAGGGGCGTGTGAGGGCGTAGGCCCGGCGCTGTGAGCGACAGCTCCGAGGGAGCAAGCGCGTGCGGCTCGCGGTCCCGCTAACACGTCAAGTTCGGCAGACGCCGCAGCGTCATACAATGACCGGCACCGGCGATGCCACCCGAACGATTCGTCCGAATCGAGTCGCTGTATCACGCAGCGTTAAGCCGATCTGCTGGCGAACGCGCAGCGTTCCTCGAGGATGCGTGCTCGGGTGACGAAGCTCTGCGTCGAGAGGTCGAATCACTCCTCGCGCAACCCACACTCGAAAGCAACGTCCTCAACTCCCCCGCAGCGGTTCGAGTCGAGCGCGAGCCCACTGAGGCACGAGCCTCGCTGGTCGGCCGTCGACTCGGTCCGTACGACATCACCGCGCAGCTCGGTGCCGGGGGCATGGACATCTGAGTTGCGCCGTCAAGTGAGTTTCGCTGCGAGCGGCGAGCCGCGCCGCTGCAAGGCGGCGATGTAGTCGGCCTCGTGGTACGGGCGTCGGTCCTGCCAGCAGCGAAAGAGAATCCGCATCCATTTGTAGGCCAGCGCCCGAAGCGCGGCGTGGTGATCATTGCCGCGCGCACGTTGCTGGTCGTAGTACGCGCGCGCCCACTGCGAGAAGCGGATCGATTGGTCGGCGAATTCGTGGAAGGTCTGCTTGACGAATCGTGGGCAGGCCAGCCGATGGTGGACCCAGACGGATTTCCCGCTGCGCACGGTGACAGGTGCGATGCCCGCGTGGGCCTGGAGTTCCGCGGCGGATTGCCAGCGCGTGCGGTCGGTGCCGAAGACGGCCGCGAGGCGAGGCGCACACACGGCTCCGGCCCCGGGGAAGCTCGCGAAGACGTCGCGATCCGCGTGCGTGGCAAACAGCGCGGCGATGCGATCATCAAAGGTGGCGACATGGGCCAGCACGGTCCGGAGTTGCGTGGCGTACGCCTGCACGGACAGACGGAGCGGCTCGATGACGGCGGTGTCCGTGGTGAGCGGCGTCGCGACGGCGATCGCGGCCAGACGTGCCGCAATCACGTCGGCCTTCCGACAGTTATGCGTCTGGTAGAACTGGCGGACGGCGCTGGGCCGGGCGCGTTGGATGGCCGCGAGCGTCGGCCACCGGGTGAGCAAGTCGCAGCCCTGGATCGAATTGACGTCACCGACCCAGT
>JBEBGB010000146.1:0-10262 GCA_040081675.1 Vicinamibacterales bacterium | reverse complement strand
GGCGAATCTGCGGGCGAAGCCGATCGTGAGCGCGTCGAAACTGAGCGCCTTCCGCAGCGCCTGAACGACAGCCTCCGATTCGCCTCGCTGCTGGGCGAAGCGCGCGGCTCGACGCCTGGCCGTTTCGACAAGCTTCACCTTGAGCGCCTGGTGCGTCTCCCACAGCTCGCCGTCGTCGACTGCCGAGATTGCGTCCCAGAAGCCTGCCTTGCCTGCGCGCTGAGCCCAGTCGGGGCCCAGGTGTCGGTCGTAGACTTGCCGCATCTCGCTGGCCAGCCAGGTGCGCGTGTGCACGCCGTTGGTGATGTGGCCGATTGGCACTTTGTCCTCGTCGCGGCCCGGATACAGCGGACTCCACATGGCTCGCGACACCTGCCCGTGCAACGACGACACGGCGTTCGCCCGGCGACTCAGCTTGAGCGCGAGCACCGTCATGCAGAACTCTTCTTCCGGCGCCTGCGGCTCGACACGCCCCAGGCCCATGAAGGTGTTGTAGTCGAGCCTGAGCGCGTCGCGCAGTGGGCCCAGGTGTTCCTCGACCAGGTGCGCTGGGAAGCGATCGTGACCTGCGGGCACGGGCGTGTGCGTGGTGAACACGATGCGCGGCGCAACCCGGCGAATGGCCTCTATCGCATCGATCCCCTCGGCCTCCATTCGCTGACGGATCTGCTCGAGTGCTGCGAAGGCGCTGTGTCCTTCGTTCAAGTGCGCGATGCCCGGCGAGATGCCCAGGGCTGCGAGTGCCCGCATCCCGCCGACGCCGAGCAGCAGCTCCTGGCGAATGCGCACGCGGTTGTCGCCGCCGTAGAGCCGGGACGTCAGCTCGCGATCTTCCGGGAGGTTGCCTTCGACGTTCGAGTCGAGCAGCAGCAGCGTGTTCCGGCCCACCGCCATCTTCCACACGCGAGCGCGAATCGCCCCGGTGCGTGTCTCGATGGTGATGCTGACGGGCACACCCTTGTGCTGCGCCAATTCCATCGGGAGCAATCGATGATCTACGTCCAGATACTCCTCGTGTTGCCAGCCCTCGACGTCGAGGCGCTGCCGGAAATAGCCCTGGTCGTAGTAGAGACCGACGCCGACGAGCGGCACCGCGAGATCCGACGCGCTCTTGATGTGGTCGCCAGCCAGAATGCCGAGACCGCCCGAGTAAATCGGAATCGACTCGTGCAGGCCGAACTCGGCGGAGAAATACGCGACTGGCCGCGCCCACAGGACGCCCGCGTTCCTCATGCCCCAGGTCTGCGTCGAAGCCAGGTACTCATGAAGCCGGCGATACGCGTAGTTGATGCGGCTGTGGAGCGCCAGACTGGACACGCGCTCCTCGAGGTCTTCGGCCGACATGCGCTGCAGCAAGGCGATCGGATTGTTCCCGCACTCGCGAAACTGCACGGGGTCGAGCTCTCGGAACAGGCTCGTCGAATCCGTGTCCCAACTCCACCACAGGTTCTGCGCGAGTGCGATCAGCTTCTGATGTGCGGGTGCCACGATCTGACCGATCGTCCTCGCGTCACCGACGATGGTCGCCAACTGCGCTCCCGCCATCGTCAACATCCGCACATCGTCGTCGCTGTAGACACGCGAGTCGAGCGTCTGCACGACCAGCACGCCCTGCAGCAGCCCGTGGTCGATGATGGGCACGCCGAGAAACGACTTGTAGGGCTCCTCCCCTGCTTCAGGGAAGAACTTGAAGCGTGGGTGCGTTGTGGCGTCGGCGACGACTTGCGGTTGGAGCCGTTCAGCCACGAGCCCGGCGAGCCCTTCGGTGATCCGCATGCGCACGCGCCCGACGCTGTCGGGCTTCAAGCCAATCGTGGCAGCCAGCACGAGGCTCGCGCGATCGGGCTCGAGCAAGTACACCGAACACACGTCGGTCTGGAAACGCCGCTGTATGAGCAGCACGACATTGGCGAGTGTTTCAGCCGAGTCGCCGCTCTGCGACACAAGGCGTCCAACTTCCTCGAGCGTCCAGAGCAGCGACCCTTCGCCAGGCGGGAACGGCTCAGCGCCCATTACTGGGCCTCCGGAACAAGGGTCGAACCAGACGTCTTCGACGACGAGTGCTCAATCATGATGGGTTTGAATTCACAGTGATGGAAAACGCAGTCAGGCATGCTCAGATGTCTCGCTCCAAGAAGGTGCAACGCGAACCCCGCGACGGGATGTTACACGCCGGTGTCGAGATATCGGATGCGTTTGTGGACGTCGGTGTTGATCGAATGATACGGCTGCGCCAGGTTTCCGGGGTTGAACAACGTCTGCCGCATGTGTTCCGCGTCGTCCATGCCGATAGCGTCGGTGAAGATCGGCAGGAGGTAGTCGACGCCCAGTCGCGACGGCTTCATCTGCTTCGGATCGTACAAGGCCGGATGCATGCGCCGGGGATGGATGAGGCCCCACCGATCCCGGAAGCGGTTCGCATCGTATCCCTCGACGTGAAAGCCCTTGGTCGAGTCGTACTGGAGCACCGACACCGCATTGTTGCGCCCCTCTGCCAGGAGATCGACGGCTTTCGAACCGAGCAGCGCGCCGTAGAAGCGATCGAACCGGATCGGCCGGCCACCTCGCTGCGTGTGTCCGATCTTCCTGGTGAAGATCGCCTCCATGGCCGACCGGCCACGGCGATATTTCTGAAAGTAGTGATCCCCGAATCGGTGGACGATTTTTTCCCGCAGCGCCTCGGCAGCGCCCGTCAGCAGCACGTTTCCGGCCGGGTCCGACGTCGCCGACTTCGCACCCAGTTCGGCGCCGTGCTCGTCGACAATCCCTTCACCGCAGACAATGACGACGTTCTTCTGCAGTTCGTAGAGGTGCGTGATCCGTTCCACGAGCCGGTCCATGTCGAGAGGATGCTCGGGTACGAGGATGATGTCAGGCTGGCCGTACGCCGTACCAAGCGCGATGTACCCGGAGTGGCGTCCCATCACTTCAATGATGGCAATCCGCCGATGGCTCTCCGCCGTCGTGCGAATGCGCTCGACGCCCTGGGCCGTGACGAGCACCGCCGTCGCATACCCGGGAGTGGCGTAGTTGACGACCTGGTTCAAGTCGAACTCGATGTTCGATGCGGCGCGCTCGTATCGATAGCTTTGCTTTCGGTCCGGGTCTTCGATGCGAACCCATTCGTCAGGTTCGCTCGGGTAGTTGAGGCCGAGGTCGTTGTCGATCGTCTTCGGTGCAAGCACGGTCGGCATCCGCTCGGCCAGAGGCTGCAAGCCGTTCAGCGTGCCATCGCCTCCAATCGCAATCAGTCCTTCGATGCCAAGCTTCGTCAGACGCTCGGTGACCAGGTCCAGTTCCGCGTCGTTCTCCGCGTCGACGAAGTCTCTCGATGCCCCGATGAGCGAGCCGCCCTTGGTGGGATCGAGTTCCGGAATCGCTTGAAAGAGCGGGTTGAGATGCACGTGCGGCACGCGCGGATTGAACAGGCAGTTGAAGCCTTTGATCAGCCCGTAGATTTCAATCCGCAGTTGATTGGCACGCATCACCGCACCGTGAATGGCGGCGTTGAGCGCGGGCGTATCGCCGCCGGCTGTCAGAATCGCAATGCGTTTCATTCTCTCGTGTATGGATCGCCATGACAGACAAGGGCGCTGTCACGCAGGTACACCTTATCCTGCAAAGTTCACACCGCGGCGACTCTCGACGAGCCGCGACCATTTCGCAGCGATCAAGGCCTCGGGCCGTCGGAGAGGTCCTGCTCCGAATCAGACGTTATTGTCTGAATGATTTTGAAAACAGACACATTCGTCTGTCTAATGAAGCCCTGTCCTGCGTGTCCAGGGAAGGCCTGGCGCATGTCCGCTCGGCGTAAAGAAATGATTTGAACCGCTGACGGTGAACGCCGCAGATCATGTGCGGCGCGATCGTGTCGGCGCTACGATATCGGCACGACCAGCAATTCGGAACGAGAGGAGTGACTGATGATCATCGTCCACAACGTGTTCCGTCTCAAGTTCGGCAAAGCGCGTGAAGCCGTAGCGCTCATGAAGGAGGGAATCGCGATACAGAAGCGTCTGGGCGTTGACGTGAATCAGCGACTGCTCACCGACGTGACTGGTCCGTTCTACACGCTGATCCTGGAATTGACCTTACCGAATCTCGCCGCCGTGGAAACGACACTCTCGAGCGTCATGAGCAACGCAGAAGTCCAGGCCAACTACGCGCAGTTCTCCGCGCTTGTCGAGTCCGGACATCGCGACGTGTTCAACCTCGTTCAGTAAGCAACCGCGAGGGCGGAGCCCGTTCGGACTGCACGCTCACGTTGTGACGATCGCGCTGGCGTCTGGCCTCGCGAGACCGCCCTCACTGCGCTTCGCCGTAGGCCGCCGTAGCCGCAGGTGTGACGGCCGCGCTATTGGTCCACTCCGGAAACGCCTCCTGCATCTCCTTTGTGACTGCCGCAACAACTGCGTCGACAGTACGTCCCTGCGCCTTCAACGCGGCGACTCGCGCTTGCAGTTGTGTGAGATAGGCGCGATCCTTCGTGATGAACGACGCGTCGCCCATGTCGCCATGACTTGGCACGACGCGGCGAGGCTGCAGCGGTGCCAGGGCGTCGAGCGCAGCCAGCCATGGCTTCACGCGCGATGTCGGGCTCGCAAATGCGAGAAACCGGTTCATGACGATGTCGCCGGCAAAGAGGACCGCGTCGCCCTCGACGAACGCGACGGTGTCGCCACGCGTATGCGCAGGACCGAGCCGGAGGAGACGAACTTTCACACCGCCGAGGTCGAGCGCGTACTCCTTGTCGAAGAAGATATCGGCCTTCCGGAACTGCACGCCCTTCAGCAGCTCCGCGGTCATTGCGGACCGGCGACTGAATGTCTCCGCCAGCGTGAGCCCGAACTCGTCGACGTCCTGCTGCTGCGCACGTGCGCGAAGAATCTTCGCCGAGGCTGGAAACGCGGGCTCGCCCAGCGCGTGTTCCGGATGCGCGTGCGTGCTGACGACAAACACCTCGCGGTTCGCGCTGACCTTCGCCATCTCACGCATCACGATCTCGCCGTTGCGCGGTCCGAGGCCGCTATCGACGACGAGGGTCGCCCGGCTGCCGACGATGATGCCGACGTTGGGCACGAGTGGCACGCTGCCGTCTGGAATCACATACACGTGATCGGAGACCTTGACCGTCGCGCCTTCTTTGATGAGCGGATCAGCCGGCCTCTGTTGTGCCTGGAGCACGCTACCAGCGAGACCAACCCCGAACGCCGCGCACGCCGCCGCCAGCCTTATGCCGCTGCTCTTGGTCATCGTGTTGGTCGTACGTGAAATGTGTGGTGATTGAAGTTCGTGAGGGGAGCGACGACGATTGCGCGAGGCTGGCGACCGCGCTTGCACGCAGCCACCAGCCCGCGAGCGAAACTACTGCGCGGTGGCTTTCTTCGAAAGCACGCTGCGAAACACCGTCACAGCCTGCCGCATCTGGTCCATCGTTCCGAGAGTAATGCGGGTGTGCGTCTTCTCGTAGGGTGGAAAGTCTCGGCCCACCTGGATCTTCTGCGCGAGGCATGCGTCGCGGAAGGCCGGAGCAGAGCTCTTCACATCCACGAAGATGCAGTTGGCGTGCGAGTCGACCACGGTGTAGCCCATGTCCCGGAACGACTTGATGGTGAACTCGCGCACGCGCGCGTTCTCGGCCACTTCGTCCGCGATGTGCTGCGTGTCTTTCAGAGACGCGATGCCTGCCGCGGCGGTGAACGTGTTCACGCTTCCGAGCTGCCACACCTTCGGGATGGCCTGCACCGTCGCTTCCTGACCGATCGCGTAGCCGAGGCGCATGCCGGCCATTCCGTGGGCCTTGGAGAACGAGCGCGTGATGAACACGCCGGGCAGCTCCATGGCAAGCGGCTTGGCGGTCGTGATCGCCGGATCATGCGCGTAGTCGATGTACGCTTCATCGAGCAGAATCGCGGTTGACGGCGATTCCCGTTTGATTCGACGTACGAACTGTTCGATCTCGGCGCCAGTACGTGCCGCGCCGGTCGGGTTGTTCGGATTGACCAGGAAGACGAGCCCCGCGCCCTTTGCCGCATCGGCCATCGCGTTGAGATCGACCTGCATGTTGCGATCGACCGGGATGGACTTCACTGGAAAACCGAGGCGCTTGGCCATGTTCTCCGGCGTGCCGTAAGTTGGCGAGGCCATGACGAGCCCCTTGTCCGCCGCACAGAACGCGCGCACGCTGCCTTCGAGAATCGGGCCGGAGCCAGTGCCAACGATGACGTTGGTCCGATTGACAGACCATTTCGCCGCGATCGCATCAGTCAGATCGTTCACGTGGTCGGGCGGATAGCCTCGTCCGTTGCCAGGGCCGATCGATGCGTGCACCGCCTCGAGCGCCTTGGCACCCGGTCCGCGGTTGTTCTCGTTGTTGCTCAGTCGGATGATCTCGCTCGGTTCCGCCGCGGCGGTTGCGCCGCCAAATGCTGCCGCGTCGCCGGCACGGCCGGTCACGAACGAGGTGGACAGCGCCGTAGTGCCAAGCCCCAGGGTTCGGACGAAGCTGCGTCGGGAGACAGACATTGACCCCTCCTTTAGCGGGTTGAGACGAATGCCGCAGTATACGGCAACAAGCGAGGATTGAGCGGTTTCTGTTTTGGTGGCGTCCTTGGCCCGCGCCCCACACTCACGGTTCCGGCGCCGGCTCGAGTTTAAGGATTGCGCCGTCCGGCATGTCCGTCGTGAGGTAGATCAGCCCGTCGACACCCTGACGGACGTCGCGAATCCGCTGACGGAGTTCGGAGAGCATCGCCTCCCGACGAGATTCCAGGCCCTGCTGGTTGAACTGCACGCGTGACAGTTGCATCCCGGCCAGGCCGCCGGCAATCAGATTCCCTTTCCACAGCGGGAACTTGTCACCGGTGTAGAAGATCACGCCAGCGATCGCGATCGACGGCTTGTAGTAGGTGATCGGCTCGGCCATCCCTTCCATCCACGTCCGCGGTTGAACGTTCGGCGGCGGCAGACCAGATTTCTTGCCCTCGGGATCGGTCGAGTAGGCGCGGCCGTACGTGATGATTGGCCAGCCGTAGTTCGACCCGCGTCGAATAATGTTGATCTCGTCTCCGCCCTGCGGACCATTTTCCGTTTCCCAAATCTCGCCGGTGTCGGGATGTACGGTCAGACCGATGGCGTTCCGGATTCCCATCGCAAAAATCTCAGGCTTGTAATCCCTGCGGCCGACAAACGGATTATCCGGCGGCACGGTGCCATCGTCGTTCAATCGCAGAACCTTCCCCAGATATGAGTTGGTATCCTGCGCATCCGATGCCTTGCCGGCGCGCTCGTTGAACCCCGGAGCGCCGATCGCCATGTACAGCTTGCCGTCACGGCCGAACAGCAGTCGAGCGGCGGAGGGACCGTCGGTATCCGAGGTGGCCTCGAAGATCGGCTTTACTTCCTGTAACGCGTGGCCGCCATCGAAGCGGGCGCGCAGCAGGACGGCTGTCCGAATGACCGAGTTATCCGGGCCAGACGGCAGGTCGCCTGGCTTGGGCTTCCAGTAGGCGACGTAAAGAAGGTGGTTCTCGCTGAACCTGGGATGCGCAATCACTTCGACACCGGCCGTGTCGCGGCGCTTGCTGACGATCCCTTGCGGCAGGCCGGTAATCGGCACCGGATCAAGGACGCCGTCGTGCACGAGGCGGAGCGTGTTCTTGTTTTGCTCCGTCACGAGCATGTCGCCGTTCGGCAGCAGTGCCAGAGCCCACGGATAGACGAAGCCCTTGATGGCCGACACACGCACACTGCCGGCTGCGGTCCGCAGCACTTGCGGCTGATCGGGCAGAGTGCCGACACGCGCCTGCTGCGCCCCAAGCGTGGCGACTGTGCCACACAGCCCGATCGTCAGGACAGCTCGTTCTATCAACGTCATGGGAGTGTCTCCTCGACCGCCCGTCGCAGGGGACTCTACCTCACCCGGCTGGATGGATGTGGGCTGATCGAGGGGCGAGTGTATCGATTGCGCCCGGATACAATGCCGGGCCAGCGGCCGCGCGCTTCTCGCCAACGGACGTGTGGCCGCCGCCGACACGACCGCACACAATGAACGAACTCCTTCGCTGGCTGGAAGCGACGCCACTGAGCATCTGGACGCGCGAGTCGACGTCTGTGCTCGCATTTCCAGCCATCTTGTCCGCACACGCCATTGGAATGGCCCTCGCCGCCGGCGTCAGTGGGGCCGTCGCCCTGCGCCTGCTCGGTGCGGCGCAGACGATTCCTGCCGGTCGGTTGCAGTCCTTCGTGCCGGTCTTGTGGATCGGCTTCTGGCTGAACGCCAGTTCCGGCGTCCTGCTGCTCATCGCGTATCCGACGAAGGCCCTGACCAATCCCGTCTTCTACCTGAAGCTTGGCTGCATCGCACTCGCGATGACGACGTTTGTCGCAATCAGACGTCGGCTCGACGTGCAGGCTCTGGCATCGGACGCCGTCGCAACGGGTTCGTTGCGCTGGCTGGCGATCGTGTCCCTGGCTGCCTGGGTCGGTGCCATCTTCGCGGGACGACTTCTGGCCTACACCTATCACCGCCTCCTGGTCGATTTCTGAGCATCGAGGATGACGACGTTTCAGATGTGGCTCGTGGCGACCTTGGCGAAGGCGGAACCGATCCGCGACGTGATGCACACCACATGGGGATGGCCGATCGCCGAGAGTCTTCACTTCGTGGGGCTGACAATACTCGTCGGCACGATCGGGTTGTTCGACCTGCGTCTGCTCGGCCTGGGCCGTTCGATTCCAATCGCCGCGATGCATCGGTTCATTCGCTGGGGACTGGTCGGCTTCGCGCTCAACGCAACCACAGGCTCGCTCTTCCTGATGGCGGAGCCAGATCAGTACGTCTACAACCCGTCGTTTCAGTTCAAGGTGTTGTTCATCGCGCTCGCTGGTCTGAACGCCCTAGCGTTCTACGCCACGTCGTTCCAGCGCGCGACTTCGGAACACGCCTCGGCGGACGCGCCACTGGTCGCGAAGTTCATCGCGGCGGTCTCGCTGTCACTGTGGCTCGGCGTGATCATCGCCGGGCGCCTGCTCACGTTCTATCGACCGTATCCCTGCGAGCCTCCGGATCCGCGCGGCATCGCGACGTGTATTCCGGGGTACTCCGACACGCTCCGAGAGTAAGAGCTCGGCGCTCACGCTGGAGAGTGCCAGGATCTCTCTGCAGGGTGCCCGGCGCCTACGCTGCAAAGTGCCAGGGATCTCGCTGTAGGGTGCCTGGGCGCCGGCGGTCGTCGCGTCCTCTGCGCCGCGCGGCTCACATTCCGGGCGGCGTGAAGCGACCGTCGGCGGCGAGCCATCCCCCGTCGGCGTAGATGATCGTACCGGTGACGTAGCTGGACGCCTCGGACAGCAGGAACACGGTCGGTCCCGCCATTTCGCCCGGTTGCCCCCACCGATTCATCGGGTTCTTCATCGCGTAGGCCTTGTACCAATCGGGGTTGTTCTTGATTGGCGCCGTGAGCGGCGTCTCGATGACGCCTGGGCCGATGGCGTTCACGCGCACGCCGTGCGGCGCCCACTCGGTCGCCGCGGTCTTCGCGAGTTGCAGAATGCCGGCCTTCGTCATGGAGTAGACCGACTGGCCTGGCTCGGTCACGATCGAACGAATCGACGAGAACAGGACGACGCTGCCGGACTTCTGCGCGGTCATCAGCCGTCCGGCGGCCATGAGCGCGGCGAAGTTGCCTCGCAGATTCAGGTTCACGACCTTGTCGAATTCCTCGAGCGAGTACTTGAGGATCGGTTTGCGCACGTTGACCGCTGGTGTGCAGACGAGGCCATCCAGCCGCCCGTGGTCCTGCGCCACTTTATCCAGCGCTGCCGCCGTCGCGGCACCGTCAACGAGGTCCAGAAGACCGGACTCTGCAACACCGCCCGCCGCGATGATTGAAGCCGCAGTCGCAGCTGCCTTGTCAGCGTTCAGGTCGAGACACACCGTGCGTGCGCCTTGCGCACCGATCGCGATCGCGCACGCTTCGCCGATACCGCCGCCCGCGCCGATCACCACGACGACCTTGCCATCCAGTCGAAACATGTCCGCAGCCATCAGGATTGAGTCTCCGTTCTACTTGGCGAGATCGCGAGACGCCGGAATGTTCGGCAGACCGGTCGCCTCTGTCGCCGCGCGGACGATCGCACGAGACACGGCATCGGCGGCAAGTGCGCCGATCTGCGTGATGTCGATCTCGCCGGTCCACGTGCCCGTGGCGAGCGAGAACACCGTGTCGCCATCGCCCATGGTGTGCGACGGAAAGATCGCT
>JBEBGB010000145.1:0-10272 GCA_040081675.1 Vicinamibacterales bacterium | reverse complement strand
GGATATCGCCGCAGCCGTACGGGCGATCAACGAAGCACACCTCGACCACTATCTGTCGAAGCCGTGGGATCCGCCGGAAGACAAGCTCTATCCTGTCGTAGACGACCTGCTCGACTCCTGGCAAGCCGAGTATCTGCCTGAAGCGAAAGGCCTCAGACTCGTCGGCCATCAATGGGCGCCACGCTCTCACCAGATCAAGGACTTCCTCTCGAGCAACCTGATTCCGTACCGGTGGCTCGATGCGCTCATGAGCCCCGACGCCAAACCACTGCTCGACGCGGCAGGACTCGCCTCGCACGAGTTGCCCGTACTCTTCTTCGAAGACGGCTCCGTCCTGCGCGATCCGGACCCGCGAGACATTGCCGAGCGTCTGGGACACTCGCTTTCTGCAGCGTCGAATCTGTACGACGTGGTGATAGTCGGGGCTGGTCCCGCCGGTCTGGCCGCAGCTGTCTACGGCGCATCGGAAGGACTCCGCACCCTGCTGCTCGATCGACATTCGCCAGGCGGTCAGGCAGGAAGCAGTTCGCGGATCGAGAACTACCTGGGCTTTCCAAACGGGGTCAGTGGCAGTGAACTGACGCGACGCGCCGTGGCCCAGGCGCAGCGGCTCGGCGCGGAATTCCTGGTTCCTCTCGACGTGACGAGCGTGAGCGTGGACGGCGGCTACAAACGAGTCGCGCTCTCAGACGGCCGAGACATCGTCACGCGCACGATCATCGCGGGCACCGGCATGGCCTACCGCGAACACACGGCCGAAGGTATCGCGCAGTTCACGGGCGCAGGGGTGTACTACGGCGCGGCCACGACCGAAGCGCCCGCTTTCGCAGGTAAGCGCGTCGTGGTGGTCGGCGGCGGCAATTCAGCCGGCCAGGCTGCGCTCTACCTGGCACGTCATGCGAGCGAAGTGCACATCGTCATTCGTCGACCGTCACTCAAGGAGTCGATGTCGCAGTACCTCATCGAGCAGCTGGAAAAAACGCCAAACGTTCGCCTTCGTGCCTGCACTGATTTGACGCGTGTCGACGGCAGCGACCACGTCGAAGGAGTGACCCTGGTGTCGACGACCGACACCGCGACGTCGGTCGAACCTGCGGATGCCGTGTTCGTCTTCATCGGCACCAGGCCGCGCAGCGAGTGGCTGCCGGCGTCGGTGCTTCGCGACTCAAAGGGTTTCGTGCTGGCCGGACGCGAGTTGATGGCTGCGGAGGCGTTCCCGCGGGTGTGGAAGGAACGACGGCCACCGTACCTGCTCGAGACGAGCACACCGGGCATTCTCGCGGCCGGAGACGTGCGTGCGAACGCCATGAACCGCGTGGCGGCCGCCGTCGGCGAAGGCTCGATGGCGATCCGGTTCGTTCACGAGTACTTGGCCTCCACCTAAGAGCGCGTTTCAAAGTTAGAGCACTACCACGGAGGTCACGGAGACGAACGGACGACACGGCTCATTTTGCTCGTATTCTCCGTGTTCTCGGTTCCGCGCTGTGTTCTCCGTGGTAGAGCTTTTGGTCATTTTGTCAC
Organism: Vicinamibacterales bacterium; assembly: GCA_040081675.1. GTDB lineage: Bacteria > Acidobacteriota > Vicinamibacteria > Vicinamibacterales > CAVVIG01 > CAVVIG01. The sequence continues at coordinate 8,751 of JBEBGB010000145.1, read as the reverse complement.
CAGCTCTAAGTCAGCTTTCAGTTCTGAGGAGTGAGCTATCAGCCGGCCGCCTGAAGTACTCGTCTGACAATTTTCTCGCCGTGGAAACGCCCGTTCTCGATGAAGATCGCGCCCGTATCGAGTCCGCCCACAAGCCCACCCGCCACGAAGAGTCCCGGCACATTCGTCTCCATCGTCTCTGGATTGAACATCGGTTCGCGGCGTTGGCCGAGAGCGACGCCTGAACGCTCGAGCAGTTCGAAGTCGGGGTGATATCCCGTGAGCAGCAACACGGTGTCGGTCTGGATCTCTTTGTGCTCGCCGCCTGGCACTTCGACGATGGTGGAGGTTGGACGAATCTCCACAACCCTCGACTCGAAGTACGCCGTCACCGTGCCTTCCTTGATCCGGTTGTCGATGTCCGGGCGAATCCAGTACTTGATGCGGTCCGACAAGGCTGCGTTTCGGTGCACCAGCGTCACCTGCGCGCCCGCTCTGGACAACTCGAGCGACGCGATCGCAGCGGAGTTCTTGCCGCCGACCACGAGCACGCGTTGTCGGTAGTGCGCATGAGGGTCGCCGTAGTAGTGATGGACATGCGGCAGGTCTTCACCCGGCACACCGAGCGTGTTCGGCCTGTCGTAGTAGCCGATGGCGAACACCACGGCCCGCGCTCGCAGTCCGCGCCTGACGCCTCGGTCCGATCTGGTGTCGACAATGAAGGCCGGACCCCCGTCCATATCCTCGCGTTCGATCGCGAGCACTTGCTCGCCGAAGGCGATGCGGAGCTGGTACGAATCGACCACGCGTCGGTAGTACCGGAGGGCTTCATGTCGTGTCGGCTTCTCGTACGGCGTGACGAAGGGCAGCTTCCCGATTTCGAGCAGATCCGGAGTCGTGAAGAACGTCATGCCCGGCGGAAAATTGAAAACGGAGTTGACCAGCACGCCCTTCTCGACCACGAGGTAATCGAGCTGCGCTTCGGACGCGGCAATGGCCACGGCCAGACCGGCGGGGCCGGCACCGATGATGAGAAGGTCGTGAACGGACATTGGGAATCATTCTAGCGAGGCTGGCCTCAGACCCTCAGAGCCGCCCCATCCATTCGGCGGCCAGCGGACCATTGACCGGCCCATTTGCCCGCTCAACCCCACTGCCGGCCCACTCGCTGGAAGAAATCTTGGTCAAGCCTTTTTTCCCCTATCATTTACAGCAATTCTGGCCGTCCACCTGGAGCGGCCAGTCGCGCCTACGCGTGAGCGAAGGCGGACGAATCACATTAGGAGACGACTCACATGCACGCGCCTATCAAGTACTTCGAAAAAGGCCTGTCCATCGCCGCCAACGGCGCATGGGGTGTGTTCAACACGCTGAACAAGATCAGCCAGAATCCCGCGTTCACGCCGAAGTGGTCCGACAAGCCGCTGCAGAAGTCGTATCAGAAGACGAAGCCGCCACTCGGCTGGCCGCGCGAAACCGATTCGCTGTGCCCGGTGTGCACGCGTGAGGCGCGCCAGGAAATTCTGGACGGCAAGAAGGACGTCAGCGTTCTGCTGAACGAAAAGGTCGGCGAGATCAAGGCGACCATTCTCGAGCGCGACGGCAAGATTCTCATGGTGAAGGATTGCCCGATTCACGGCCACTTCGAGGACGTGATGGCAATCGACACCGACTTCTTCAAGCACCTCGAATCGGTGTTCCCCGGTCGCGATATCCGCGCGCACAACGACTCGAAGCTGCACAACCATGGGAGCAGCACGGTGCTGCACGGCCGCGGCTCGGTGCTGACCGTCGACCTGACCAACCGCTGCAACATGATGTGCGACCCCTGCTTCATGGACGCGAACCAGGTCGGGTTCGTCCACGAGCTCACGTGGGAAGACATCAAGCAGGTGCTCGACAACGCGATCACCATCAAGCCGAAGCGTCAGATGTCGGTGCAGTTCTCGGGTGGTGAGCCGACGATTTCGCCGTACTTCCTCGACGCCGTCCGCTACGCGCGCAAGGTCGGCTACTCGAGCGTCCAGGCCGCAACCAACGGTATCGAGTTCGCGAAGGACGCCGAGTTCGCGAAGGCAGCCGCCGAAGCCGGCCTGCGCTACGCGTATCTGCAGTTCGACGGCATCGGCAACGCGGCCAACGCGCATCGCCGTGTCGGGAATCTGTTCGACGTGAAGCTGCGCGCGATCGAGAACCTCCACAGCGCCGGCGTCGACATCGTCCCCGTCGTGACCATCGTCAACGGCGTGAACAACGAGCAGGTCGGCCGCATCATCGAGTTCGCGCTCGACAACCCGAAGAAGATCAACTTCCTGTCGTTCCAGCCGGTGTCGTTCACGGGCCGCGACGAAGAAGTGACACCGGAACGTCGGGCGGCACAGCGCTACACGCTGTCGCACCTGGCTCACGACGTGAAGAACCAGACGGGTCTGGGCGAACCGGTGCGCGACTGGTTCCCGATTTCGTTCATGTCCAGCTTCACGGACTGGGCGGACGTGGTGCACGGACCGGACAAGGACTGGGGTCAGCTCACCTGCGGTTGCCACCCGAACTGCGGCGTCGGCATGGCGCTCATGATCGACAAGGAAACGAAGGAAGCCGTGCCGGTCACCGCCTTCCTGAACGCCGAGCAACTCGCCAAGGACGTGGCGCAGGTCACAGACGCGGCCCGCGGCCGTGGTCTCTCGGTGTTCGGCATGGCGTTGTCGCTGATGCGCAACTACGACTCGTTCAAGTCGCCGACCCACTTCAAGATGACCGACCTCTTGAAGAAATTCGACAAGACCTTCGGCGCCACCAAGTCAGCGGAGAAGGGCAAGTACGGCAAGACGAGCGGCCAGATCACGAAGGACGACATCGCCAAGCGCCGCGCCGACCGCTGGAACTTCCTGTTCATCGCGGGCATGTGGTTCCAGGATCTGTTCAACTACGACTTCCGCCGCACCGAGATGTGCATCATTCCGTATGCCACGCAGCAGGGCGAAATTTCCTTCTGCGCCTACAACACCGGCATCGGCTGGCGCAACATCATCGAGAAGATGCACATGACGGCCACGCTGACCAAGTGGTACGAGGACCACGGTCGTCATGAAATCTTCGCGGGCAACAAGTCGGTGCCGCTGAACTCCGCCGAGCACTCACTCGTGCTCAACGCGGAGGCCGTGGCCAAGGGCGCACAGACCGATCTCGACGAACTGGGTATTGCGAAGAACGCCCGCGACGAGAAGCTGGCGCAGCGCAAGAAGGAACAGGATCCGAAGTACCACGCGGAGATGGCCAAGCTCTACGCGCAGCACGTGCTCAAGGAGCAGCCGACGCTTCAGATTCAGGGTCTGAGCAACGGGAAGAGAAAACCGGTGCAGGAAGTGCTGCACAAGCCGCAGGTGTAGTTCCGAGCGTTCCGCGAGGAACTACAGGCCATAGGCTTTGGGCGATAGGCTCTGGGCCTCGCACGATCACAACAAGGGCCGGCAGTGTTCACACACTGCCGGCCTTTTCTCGTTCTTGGCCTGGCCTGCCGCCCACCGTGGCTGCTGGCCACCGTTCCACGAACACCCCAGTCGGTGATAACGCATCCCAACTGTCCGAATGGGTCGTCCACGCCTGGTGGGTTCGTCCCTCGCACCTGCGAACGCGCAGCAGGCCAAGACACGCTTGCCGAGGGCAGGGATATACTGCGCGCCACTCGACTTGACTGAGGTGCATATGTCCGACAGGAACAAGGCTCGCGTCAGTGAATTCCTCGACCGTGTCCTCACTGGTGGCGACATCGATGCGACCGGCGACTACTTCGAGCAGGACATGGTGGAGGAAGTGCCCTTCCCAGGACAGGGTCCGGGACTCGATGGCCTCAAGAACACCTTGATCGCCATCCGAGCGGCGTTTCCGGATTCGCGCTGGACTGCCGAGGAACAGCTCGCCGAGGGCGACAAAGTGCTGACCCGGTTCGTCTGGACGGGCACACATCAAGGCGAGTTCCTGGGCATTCCGCCAACTCAGCGCCCGATTCACGTATGGGGCATGGTGATCGACCGATTCGCGGGAGAGAAGATCATATCGACGCGAATCCTGATGGACACGTTCGGCATGATGATGCAGCTGGGTGTCATCTCGAGTCCCGCACAGTAGCTCGAACGCATGGCGCCACGAGAACAGCGACGTGCGCCCAACAGCTCAAAGGTGTCAACCGTCACCGGACCGAGCATCGATCTGACCACCGAGACGCAGGCGATCGACTCGTCGTCGACGCCGTTCGGTCGAGCGGTGGACACATGGCCTTGACTACATCTCACGCGTCACGCGATCGCGCCAGTGTTGCCATCGCGATGAAGGCTTGACCCGTTTGGCGGCCAGGTACGCTGGAAGTTCGCTCGGTGTCGTGCTCGGGCGCACCGACGCGAAATCAGCGTCGACGACTGGTGTCATGTCGGGTGCCAGATGATGTGCCAGCACGCGTGGCGTGCCGTTGGCGTTGAAGGCCAATTCTGCGACGTCGTCGAGCCCGAAGAAGCGGTCGAGATCGGCGACCGATGCACGTACTGCAACGAAGGCGCGCCAGTCACCGGGAGAGGCGAAGAGCAGCAACAGGCGCCCGGGCTCGACCAACCGGCATGCCGTGCCGATCTCCCATTGCAGCCCTTCGGAGAGGTGTCCCTGCGCGTCCACGGCCACGACAATTACAGTCAGAGCGGCTCGCGACATGAGACCAGTGACCTGGCTGTGCCAGTCGACCCTTCCGTCAGGCCCCGCCATGTTCCCTCGAGCCCAGCGTCCCGATAGGTAGAGCCGCGCCGCCCCGCGCCAGATACGGGCATCGGACGGATTCCCGATCGCCACGACCGGTCCAATCGAATCGAGCATCTTCTCGATTCCTTCCTCGTTGCTCCTGGCAAAAAGATTCTCGACCCCGATTCCGACCGGGGCGCCTTTGTCCTCAAAGAACGGCCGCAGGTACAGCACTGGTGCGCGTCCGTCCCGCTGCAGCGCGGTTTCGACATCCCAGACCTTGAGGGGCCGGCCCACGAGAAGAACCACGGAACCCAAAAGAGACATCGCGCCGCCTCCGATCACCTGCAGGAGCGTGGCCGCGAGTGATCGCGGTTGGAATCCCGAGACGGCTCCAAAGGCGATCAATGGACCCACGATGATCCAGACCCATCCCAATTGAACGAGCCAGCCGCCCCAGAGATAGCGCTCGGGCGGGTCGGCGGCCACTGCAAGCGTCGCGATGGTGCTTCCGCCCTGGACGATCGGCGTGTCAGCCTGAACGGTGAGTGGCTTTTCAGTGTCGGGCAACGAAGAGTGGATGATACGACCCAAGTCAATCGGTCCGACGGAAGTCTGCAGTCCGTGTTCGCAACGAGCAGTCGCGATACGACGCCTTTGTCATGCGCGAAACGGATCGAATCGGGCTCAATTCCGGAGATTGAGGCAGCGACCATCAGCTCGGGAGGCTGGTTTTTGATAGAGTCTCGACCCAACATGCCTTATCGCCATGCTCACTGGGCGATTGCGCTCCTGCTGGCACTGGCCGGTCTCGCCTTCTGGCCGACCTACTTCTCTGTCCTCGGCACGACGCGCTGGCCTTTCCACGCGCATGCGATCGCGAGCACGCTGTGGATGCTGGTGCTGCTGGCGCAGAGCATCTCGATTCACTCGCGCCGGCGGCCTCTTCATCGTCAGCTGGGAACGGCCATCTTTCTTCTGGTGCCGCTCTTCACGGCGGCCACGGCCATGATGTTCCAGACACTGATGTCGTCCGGCACCGGGTTCGCGGGGCAGATGGGCGCTCGAATTCTGGTGATGGAAGGACCGGTGCTCATTCTCTTCCCATGGTTCGCCTACCAGGCGCTGCGGCATCGACGCAACCCGTGGCTGCATGGCGGTTGGCTGCTGGCGACGCCGCTGATGCTCGTGTTGTCGATCGTGACGCGGCTCGATCCGGGCGAGTACACCACATGGTTCGCGGCGGCAGACGACGTCCCGGGTCGCTTCGGCGTGCAGGTGGCGACGGCATCGCTCCTGGTTCTGATGTCGTGCAGTTGGCTGTATCGTCAGGCGAAGGGACGCAGCGCGCCGGCCGTGACGATGGCGATCGTGGCGCTGCTGCAATGGGGGTCCTACCATCTGGTGGACGAAGCGAGTGCCGCGCAACGCCTGGCGTTTGCAGTAGGCCGCCAGCCGATCGCGCTCGTTGGTCTGGCCGGCTTGGTCGTGGGCATTACGGCAGTCTGGTTCGGCTGGCAACACAGCGTCCGGAAGCCGACGCCCGCGCCGCTGGTCGCTGCCTCCGCCTGAAGTCGCCGCAGCCGTCGCGGCACGTTGTGGCCTCGTCACAACTTGTGTCTGCGGGACGATAGGAAGCGCGGCATCAAGCCTGTTGCCTTAGCGCGTGGTGCGGCCGTTCATTCCAGCGCATCGAATCGTCCGCCGCGCTCGAGTCGAAAGACAACGCGGCTGAGCATCGAAAGCACGTATCGATACGCAGGTGGGGGAAGAACGGTTGCGAGGGTGTGCAGGAGGATGGCCCCCAGGCGTCGGGGTCGCATCAAGATAAAGCCGGGACTGCCGCGCAGCGACCGTGCAAGGTAACGCCAACCAGGCCACCACTCATCGTCGACGAGGCACAGGCAGAAGATCGCGAACTGGTCGCGAGCCAGCAGCGCGCGATGACGGTCAGCCGAAATACTTGCGTCTTCGCGCCGCGCTTTGGTTAGCACCGCTCGTCCCTGTTCCAGCATCTGCTCGTGATTTCGGGAAATGCTCCCCGGACGCCGCGTGTAGCCGACCAGCACGCGCGGCACGCACGTAAATCGATGTCGTCGTGCGAGTCGTATCCACAAATCCCAATCAGCGCGATACGGCAGCGACTCATCGAAGCCGCCCACAGCCTCGAACGCGCGCCGCGCCACGAGTGCGACGCTGCCGCCAGACACCATGTCCCACTCGAGCATTTGGGCGTACACGTTGCCCTCGGTCCTGCCGCCGAAGCGCCAGCCGAGTAGCGTGCCCGAAGGATCGACCAACGCCGAATAGCACGAGACGACACTTGCATCGGGTACTTGATGTAACCGAGCGAGCTGGTGCTCGAGCTTTCTCGGCACCCACCAGTCATCGTCGTCGAGGAACGCCAACAGTTCGCCGCGCGCCGCAGCGACTCCCGCGTTGCGAGCCGCGGCGATGCCGGTGTTGCTCGCCTGCTCGACGAGGCGGATGCGCGAGTCCGACTCCATTGCGCGCCGCACCTCCACTGCGGTGCGATCGCGCGAGCCATCGTTGACGACGACGGCCTCGAAGTCGGTATGGGATTGCCCGCGAAGGCGTTCCAGGGTTGAGCCGATACGCGACTCGCAATCGTAGGCGGGGATGATGACACTGACGCGCGGGTGGGGCCTCACGCCACGACCGGCCTCGACGTCATCCTCACGCTCAGCCTCGGGTTGGGCGCATTGTGCACCCAGCTGCTGACCTGCGCGGGTCCGTCCTCGACCATCTGCCAGGTGAACCCAGACGCGAGCTCGAGCGCGAAGATGCCGGCGACCGCCTTGGTGAGGTCCTCGCCGATGCACGCCAGGCGAAACGCGCCGAACGGTGCATATTCCCCGCGCTTGAACGGGCGGCCCGCGAATCGATCCGGATCGAAAACGAACGGGTTGGGGAACACCTTTTCGTCGCGATGACTTTCACGGATGCACATGCGCACCAGCCACCCCTTCGGGATGCGAAATCCGTCGAGCTCGAGATCGGAGAGGGTACGACGGTAGCGGCTCTCGCTCTGTTCGAGCCGCAGCGTTTCGAGCACGATGCCGGTCGCGAGCTGGCGAGATCGTTCGCGCGCGAGGCGCTCCCGGCTCTCGGGATGGTCGGTCAGCATCCTGAATACCCAGAGCAACAACCCGGTGACGTCTCCCCAGGTGATGTGCATGATGTAAATCAGGTTGCCCAGGATCGTCCGGTCGGCGAGTGCCTCAGGGTCGGTGCGTGAGAGCTCCACCAGAAAGCACGCCGAAGGCGCCTCAACAGCCGCGAGCACCTCGGCACGCTGACGAAGGATCGACCCGATGTCGGCGAGCGCCGCACCGACTCGCCGGCGCGACGACCAGCGGGCTTTGCGGGCGTCGATGATTTTGAAGAGCCCGATCAGCCGAGGGAAGTCGGGATGCTTGGCGTCGATGCCGTAGAACAGCTCGCTCCACGCCGCGAACATCATCCGCATGAAGGCCGGCTTCACGACGACCTCGCCGGCGCGCGCTGACTCGTCGGCCATCGCTCGAAGCGCGTCGCGAAACACGGACGCGAGTCTCGGCTCGGCGTTCGTCAGGACCTGGGAATGAAACAGCGTGCGGAAGATTCGCCGATACTGCGTGTGCGACTGCTCCGGAAGGTAGCGCAGGTAGCCGCCTTCGATGAAACGGCTGAACGCGAGCGGCGGCGCGACGAGTTGATCGTCGTGCTCGAGCAGCAGGCGGTTGGCGCGTTCGAGCCCGAGGACGCACACCATCGGACGGCCAAACTGGCTCATCTTGAAGATGTCGCCGTAGCGGCGCGCCTGCTTGGCGTAGAACTCGGCGTCACTCCAGGGGCGCACTGGCAACGGCTGCAGTGATCCCGGCGGCAAGCCGGACGCGACGCCGTAGTTAGGCCGCGCCCGCCAGAGCAAGTAGACGACAGCGGCGGTCGCAAGGATTGCGGCCGGTCGAAGCCATTCGGCTGCGTACACGGCGACAGCGGCGACGGCAGCGAGGTACACGCTGGCTGCCGCACCGATGCGCA
>JBEBGB010000144.1:0-10272 GCA_040081675.1 Vicinamibacterales bacterium | reverse complement strand
ACACGGTGTTCCAGCGCAACTGCTGTCGTTGGCCTACACGCACCTGAAGACCTACGAACGCCGCCGGCTCGACGGCCGCCTTCCCTGAGCCGCCCTATCCCGGCTCCGGGCCACGCGTGGACCCTTTGTGTCCAGAGGCGCGTCCTAACACCGACCCAAGACAGCCGAGCGATCGGGACAAAACCGCAGGCGCGGGTGCCCGACTTTCAAAAGCCTGAGCTAAAGCGGGCCGAGGCCCTCGCTCGCCGGCCAGCCCCCGCCAAGGCTTCGCGGCCTACCGTAGCATTCGCGAAGGTGGGAGGCGCGCCAAAACCAGTGTGTTCGGGAATCGCCTCTCGCGCGTTATGCGATCAGAGCGGCCCACATGTGGCTGCCTGCCTGGGAAGACGCGGATGGAAATGCACATGACAGCGACAACGATGGAAACTCAGACCCCGACCTTTACAACCGCGTGCGTGAAGACATCCGACCAGGTCGTCGTGCGCGTCACGGGTCGCCTGATGGCGGCCGATCGGCCGCGGACGTGGGCTCCGTGTCTCGAACGGACGCCCGGATCGGAAGTCCAAATCGATTTGAGTTCAGTGACCGAAATGGATGCGAGCGGGCTCGGCCTCCTGGCGGACTTCGCCCGCGAGGCTCGCGCAAACGGACGACGGGTAGCTGTTGTGTCTGCGAGCAGGCGCGTGCAAAGGCTCCTGAAGCTGACGCACCTCGATGCGCTGCTTCACGACAACGTGCAAGGGCCAAGAGTCGCCGCCTGAACGTCCGCGAGGAACGGTCGAGCCTCGTCGACCAACTGCGACCTCGCCTCTAGAGACCCGCCTCCGGCTGCCCAACTTCTCTGCGGCATTTTGGGACCCGTCGCGCTACAGTACCGGGCACGCTTGCCGTCAGACTGGCGGCCGGCGTGGCATCGTTGCTCTCGGAGGAGGAGCCCGAATGAAGACAGCTATTCTGAGGATCGTGGGGATCGCGCTCGTGCTGAGCCCCGCTGTTGGTCTCGCACAGAAGTCGAAGCCGACCGCCGCGACCTACATCACGAAGGAACAAATCGATACCGTGAACAAGACGCCTGGCGTCGACCGCACCATCGAGGTCATGGACATCGGCGACCAGCACTTCTCTGTCGGTATCATCCATCGCGGTTCGACGACCGCGCCGGCCCCGGCCGCAGCCGCGCGTCCTGCCGGGGCCGCTCCTGCCGCACCCGCGCCAGGCACGCAGCCCTGCGGCACGGCTGACGCCAACGCGCCGAGGGACCTGGCCGGCGGTCTCTATCACGACAAGCAGACCGAGGGGTACTACATCGTCTCGGGCGAGGGCATGATCGTCACAGGCGGTCACATCGTCAACGGACGTACGTCGGCTCCGAACGCCGAAGTGACCACCACCCTCAACGGCCCATCGTGCAGCGGCCGCATCGGCGGCACCGACGTCGTGAAGCGTATGGTCAAGACCGGCGACATCGTGATCATTCCGGCTGGCGTGCCACACGGCTGGGCGGAGATCAAGGACCACGTCGACTATCTGAGCTTCCGTCCATCGGCCGACATCCTGACCGTCGGTTATCAGCACCCGTCGCTGAAGAAGTAGCTGCTGCAGGGCGCAGGCGCTGAGCCTGCGCGATACGGTGACGACAACACGGCGCGTGAGATCGGGTGACCGTCTCACGCGCTCTTTGTTGTACTGACCTGCCAGCCCTCGCCTGCCCTCCCGGCCTACAATCCCAGCGATGGATCTGCTCGCCGACGTCCCGAAGATTGCGTTGCTCGAAGTTGCTGCGTTGTTTCCCATCGTCAATCCAGTGGGCACGGCGCCGATCTTCTTGAGCCTGACGCGAGGGGCATCGGTCGACACACGAACGATGCTCGCTCGGAAGATCGCGGTCAACGGCTTCGTGTTGCTCGTGATGTCGATGCTCGTCGGCTCCTACATCCTGGCCTTCTTCGGCATCTCGCTGCCCGTCGTCCAGGTGGCTGGCGGACTGGTGCTCACATCGACCGGTTGGTCACTGCTGACGCGCCCTCCTGGCGAGTCGAACGCCGAACGCACGGTGTCCACCACCCATCGCGACTGGTTACAGCAATCCTTCTATCCACTCACGCTGCCTCTCACGGTTGGACCGGGCTCGCTGTCGGTAGCGGTGACGATGGGAGCCAACGCGGCTGGCCGCGTGGCGCCGGTCATGGTGGCGTCGCTGCTGGCGGCGGCCTTCATCGCGCTGACGATCTACCTGTCCTACGCGTGGTCTGAGCGGCTCGAGCGGTTGCTTGGCGAGTCGGCCATCAACGTGTTTCTTCGTCTGTCGTCGTTCATTCTTCTCTGCATTGGCGTTCAGATTCTCGCCAACGGCGTGAAGGCGCTGAAGCTGTTTTGACCTTCGACGTCTCCTCCAGATCGCGACTGACGACCCACGATCTTGGGCGGTTCACAGCCGACACGCTCTTCGACCGACTTGCGCGCGTGGTGTGTCAGGCCGGTTGCCTGCCGCGCAAGGAGCTGTACGAAGCGTGGGAGACGGCCCGACGTGTGCGCCGCCTTCTCCGCGGTGGTCGCGTTGTGGACCTTGCGGGAGGGCACGGACTGCTGGCGCATGCGCTCCTGCTGCTTGACGACTCCTCGCCAGAAGCCGTGGTGATCGATCGTGCGATTCCCGCGTCGGCGCAGACACTTCACGCGGCGATTCTCACGACATGGCCACGCCTCGAGGGCCGCGTTCACTACCAGACGGGCGACCTCGATGACGTTGCGCTTGGGCCGAGCGACCTCGTCGTCTCGAGCCACGCATGCGGTGCGCTGTCGGACGTGGTGCTCAGTCGAGCGGTCTCGGCCCGGGCCCGAGTCGCGGTGCTGCCGTGCTGCCACGATGTCGAGGTCAACACCTCAGGCGCCCTCGGCGGCTGGCTCGACCCGGCACTTGCGATAGATGTGATGCGAGCCGTTCAGCTCGAGCGATGCGGTTATCGCGTGTGGACGCAAACCATTTCCGGAGCCATCACGCCCAAGAACCGGTTGCTCATTGCCGCGCCCCTGCCACCTGATCAGCATTGATCGCGTCGGACCGAACCGCGTCGGCCGGAAGCGCAGAGTTCCTGAGCGACACTTCACACGATGCAGGCGCCTTGTGGGCGAGACCGTTGTTACACTGAGCGCCATGCCTCGAACGTTCTGGTTGATGAAATGCGAGCCGAGCGCCTACACCATCGACGACCTTGCTCGCGACAAGACCGCTGGATGGGAAGGCGTTCGCAACTATCAGGCCCGGAACTTCATGCGCGACGACATGCAGGACGGCGACGGCGTGCTGTTCTATGCGTCGAACGCGGATCCGTCGGGCGTCACCGGGCTGGCCGAGATCGTGCGCTCCGGCTACCCGGATCCATTCGCGTTCAAGAGAGGCCACAAGTACTTCGACGCTGGCAGCAGGAAGGACGCGCCGACGTGGTACACCGTCGACATTGGCTATGTGGAGACCTTCCCGGCGATCGTCCCGCTGGACACGCTGAAGTCGACGAAGGGCCTCGAGAACATGGTGGTGACGAGGAAAGGCAGCCGCCTTTCGATCCAGCCAGTCACCAAGGCCGAATTCGAGATCGTCTCGCGTCTTGGTCGTGGCACGCGTTAGCGCTCTGAGGAGAGTCTCATGACACGCCCCGTTCCCTGGTTCTGTGTGGCGCTCGGTGTCTTCGCATCGGTCTGGTTTGCCGGCGCATCGTTGCCCGCGCGCGTCGCTCTCGCCGCCCAGGCTCAGCCTGCTGCGGTGCGACCAGCGGATCTCGTGCTGACCAACGGCAGGATCGTCACCGTTGACGAGCAGGTGCCGGAAGCGCAGGCGATGGCCGTGAACGGCGACACCATTACGGCGCTCGGATCCAGTGGCGACATGCAGCGATACGTCGGACCGGGCACGAAGGTCATCGACCTGCACGGCGCGCTTGCGACCCCCGGCATCATGGAAGCGCACGCGCACTTCACCGGCGTCGGCGATGCCGCACGAAACCTGAAGCTGGCAGAGGCTCGAACCTGGGACGACATCGTTCGTATGGTGGGCGAGGCCGCGGCGAAGGCGCGGCCCGGTGAGTGGATCATCGGACGCGGATGGCACCAGGAGAAATGGGCGAGCGTCCCCACACCCAATGTCGAAGGCTTTCCGGTTCACGAAGCGCTGAGCCGTGTCTCTCCGAATAATCCGGTGTGGCTCACCCACGCGAGTGGCCATGCGGGCTTTGCCAACGCCAAGGCGATGGAACTCGCGAGAATCGCGCGAACGACGCCGGATCCTCCGGGCGGCACGATCCTGCGCGACAAGGCAGGCAACGCGACGGGTTTGTTCAACGAGCGAGCCCAGGGTTCCATCAGCGATGCGCTCTCGAGGTCGCGCGCCGGCCGGACGCCGGCAGAAGTCGAAGCCGACCTTCGAACCCAGATCGAACTGGCCTCACGCGAGGCGCTGGCGAAGGGCATCACCACAGTCACCGATGCCGGGTCGCCGCCGTTGACGATCGAGGTCATGAAGAAGGTCGTCGACGAGAAGAAGCTGCCGATTCGCGTCTGGATGATGTTGCGCGAAGGGCCGGAGCGACTCGAAGCGGACATGCCGAAGTACCGCGTCGTGAACTACGGCGACAAACGGTTCACGGTCCGTGCAGTGAAGCGGTCGATTGACGGCGCGCTCGGCTCGCGCGGGGCCTGGATGCTCCAGCCATACTCCGACCTCGCCTCGACGAGCGGCATGAACACGGACTCGCCTGGCGACGTGCGCGAGACATCCGCCCTTGCCGCCAAGCACGACTATCAGGTAGCGGTTCACGCCATCGGCGACCGCGCCAATCACGAGGTGTTGAACATCTTCGAGGAAACCTTCACCCGCCTTAAGAAGGACGGCAAGGCGCTCCGCTGGAGAATCGAGCACGCGCAACACATCAACGCCGCCGACATCCCACGCTTCGGGAAGCTCGGTGTCATCGCCTCCATGCAGGGCGTTCACGCGACGTCGGATGCACCGTATGTGCTTGCCCGTCTCGGTCCGGTGCGCGCGGAAGAAGGCGCCTACGTGTGGCAGAAGCTGATGAAGACGGGTGCGGTCATCGCCAACGGTACCGACGCACCGGTCGAAGACATCAACCCGATCGCGTCCTACTACGCGTCGGTGTCACGCCGCACGTCGGACGGCTCGGTGTTCTTTCCCGAGCAGCGTATGAGCCGTATGGAAGCGCTCCGTTCCTACACCATCAACGTGGCGTTCGCGGAGTTCGACGAGGGCATCAAGGGCTCGCTGAAGCCGGGCAAGCTCGCCGACGTGACCGTGTTCTCGAAGGACATCCTCACTGTTCCCGAAGCCGAAATTCCAACCGCGAAGATTCTCTACACAATCGTCGGCGGGCAAATCGCGTTCGAATCAAAGTGATGGCACCAAGACTGAGGTCGTCATTCTGCCAGGTGCAGTGTCCTCCGTGGTGAGGCGCCCAATCACACGCGGTACTCTTTCAGCTTCCTGAACAGCGTGGCCGGTCCGATGCCGAGGATGGCGGCGGCTTTGGTGCGGTTGCCTTCGACTGAATCGACCACGCTCAAGATGTGATCGCGTTCGACATCCGCGAGTGCGCGTGATGCCAGCGCCACACCTGGCGAACCGATCGCCGGCCCCGAGTGTCGTACTTCGTCCGGCAAGTCTTCCAGCTCGATACGGGTACCTCTCGCGAGCACCAGCGCGCGCTCGACGACGTTCTGCAGTTCGCGCACGTTGCCGGGCCATCCCCAGCGCAGCATCTGGTCGGCAGCGGCCGGCGTGAAGCCGGTGACCGGCAGCTTCATGCGTGAGGCCGTCTCGGCGAGCACCTGTCTGGCAATGGGCAGGATGTCGTCGCGCCTCTCCCGCAACGGTGGAATGCGAATCTCGATGACGCGCAGCCGATAGAAGAGATCCTGTCGAAATCGCCCGGCCGCGACCTCACCCGGCAGGTCGCGAAGCGTCGCTGCCAGCACCCGCACATCCACCCGGCGGTTGCGGTTCTCGCCGACGCGTCGAAACTCGCGCTCCTGCAGCACGCGCAGCAACTTCACCTGCACGGGCAGCGGTAGATCGCCGATCTCGTCGAGCAACAGCGTCCCGCCGTTCGCCGACTCGAACAAGCCCACTCGGTCCTGCGTCGCCCCGGTGAACGACCCGCGGACGTGGCCGAAGAGCTCGCTCTCGATCAGCGCCTCGGGAACGGCGGCGCAGTTGATCGCCACAAACGGCCTGGCGGCACGAGCGGACTCGTCGTGGATCAGCCGTGCGATCACTTCCTTGCCAACACCGCTCTCACCCGTGATGAGCACAGTGGAGTCGACGCGCGATACACGCCGCGCCTCCTCGATCACGCGCTGCATCCGCTCACTCTGCGCGACGATGCCCGTGGCAGGCTCCGAGACCTTGACTCGCGCGAGTTGTCGCTTGCGCGCAGCCAGTTGTTGTTCGGTGGCCTTCAGTCGACCCGTCACGTCCTTCAACGCCTCGTCCAGACACATGCGGTCGAAGAACCTTCGGTCCGACGCCGGGCAGTTCTGCCACTCCTCTTCGGGACGTCCAACCATGAGGCAGTACGCGTCGCCCTTTGCGACGCACTTCTCCTCGAAGCACAGGATGCGCCGTCCCGCGACGCAGCTCAGATAACCGCTCGCGAAGCCGGCCAACGTCCAGCAGGCTGGTTCTGCCGAGGGTCCGAGGTGCGCCAGATGCTCTTGCGCTTCGTACGACTCGCGCCAGATCGACTGCGCGAACGCTTTGGGAGCCTCGCCCGGCGCGCGAGGCACTGGCTCGTAGATGAGGAAGCCCTGCAGCTGGTGCACGCGGCCACCAGCCAGCTGCCACTCGTGCTCCGAGTCCCACTCGAACTGCTGACGCAACGACTCCGCTGTACGCCATCCGTGCGCGTAGCCGAACCGCGTCAGGATGCCTCGCGCGGTCATCAGGCCCAGGGTTTCGACCAGCTCCCGACGTAACAGCCCGAGCGCGACGGTGTTGAACAACACCGCGCGGTCGCCCGCAAAGCGAATGACGCCGCCTTTGGGTTCGAAATCGAGCATCTCTCTCAGGTCGAGGTCGGTTGCACGCATGACCCATTGTCAATCGTTTTGATGTCCGTATCTATCAAATTGATTGAATCTAAATGGCAGAGGCTGGCAGTCGATTCTGAGTGTCCCTTTTTAATCAGTGACTTACAGCCGGTAGATGAGTGGCCCCTAAGTTGCGTTTACAGGGGCCAGACACCGCGAGATCCACACGCCAGACATCACGAACTCAGTGGCCTCGTGAGGAATCGTAAGCAAAGGGGAGGACGTCATGGTCAGCATCAGGCGAGCAGACGACAGAGGACGGACAAGTTGGGAGTGGCTCGACAGCCGTCATAGCTTCTCGTTCGGCGAGTACCACGACCCCGCCAACTTGGGATACCGAACGCTGCGCGTGATCAACGACGACCGCGTGTCGCCCGGCGCGGGATTCGGCGCGCATCCCCATCGCGACATGGAGATCCTGTCCTACGTGCTGGACGGTGCGCTCGAGCATCGCGACAGCCTGGGAACCGGTTCGGTGATTCGTCCTGGCGAGATTCAGCACATGCGTGCCGGGACCGGCGTCGTCCACAGCGAGTACAACCCCTCGTCCACCGAGGCGGCTCACTTCCTCCAGATCTGGATCGTCCCAGGACAACGAGGTCTTGCACCGACCTACGCACAACACCGGTTCGATCGGGTGAAGGCCAGCCAGCAGTTCCAGTTGCTGGCGTCTCGCGACGGACGCAGCGACAGCCTCGCGCTTCAACAGGACGTCGACCTGTGGATGACACAGCTCGACACCACGACCGAGCCGCGCACGTTCGAACTGCGTCCGGGCCGAAACGGCTGGCTCCACGTGGCTCGCGGCACTGTCGTTGTCAATGGGCGCGAACTCGCCGAAGGCGACGCCGCGGCCGTCACTGACGAACCGATCACGCTGACCAACGGCGAGCACGCCGAAGTGCTCGTCTTCGACATCGCCTGAGAGAACGAGATCGATTGATCGCCATCAGGTTCTTTGAACGCTGTTTGCTTTCGCACATCGCAACGTCCGCTTGATCCGGACAATCATCGAGGGAGAGTCATCATGTCTACTGCCACTGCTACCGCCGCTCGCACGTTCACCATCGACCAGTCGCACTCCGACGTCGAGTTCCAGGTGCGGCACCTGCTGTCGAAGGTTCGCGGCCGCTTCGCGGATTTCGCTGGGACCATCGACTTCGATGCGGAGCGTCCCGAGGCCTCTGTCGTGAGGGTCACGATCCAGGCGGCCAGCATCGACACCAACGAACCGAAACGCGATGCGCATCTCAAGTCGGACGACTTCTTCGCGGTCGACACGTTCCCGACGCTGTCATTTGTCAGCACGGGTGTCACCTCGAAGCGCGACGGACAGTACGTTGTCGAAGGCGACCTGACGATTCGCGACGTGACGAAGCGCGTCCTGCTTCCGGCGACATATCTCGGCGCTGCGAAGGATCCCTGGGGCAACCAGAAGCTGGCTTTCGAAGCCGAGATCACCATCAATCGAAAGGACTTCGGCTTGAGCTGGAATGCAGCACTCGAGACTGGCGGCTTCCTGGTCGGCGACGAGGTGAAGGTGAGCCTGTCCATTCAGGCAGCCTGACGCGCTGGGACTGGCTCGAGCGCGCAAAGCGACTCGAGGTACACGGGGTGCTTTCGGGCCATCGCAACTGGGATAGACTGCACTGCGATGGCCACCCCATCCGTACCTCTGTCGATGCTCCTGATGAAGGATGTGCCGTACGAGTGGCACGACGGCGTTGCGCTTGTTGCTCAGTTGATTGAACAAGTGCGGCCGATCGGATTGGCACCGGCGGCGGCCACCATCCCGGATCTGTCGAACGTCGCGCTCGAGGTAACGGGTTGGCTGACGATCCCGTCCGACCCTGATCAAGCGTTGCCCGCCATGCCTGGCGTGGTGCAAACGCTGCAGCAGCTCCTCAGCGGTACCGACCAGCCGCCTCAGCTCCGGCTGTTTGTCATGCAAGCTGCCTCATCGGACTCGACGAGTTCGTTGGAGGCGTTTGCCGACGAACTGTCCAAATGGGAGCGACCCAACCGGATGCCAAAGCTCGTGGCGCTTCACGCCCGCGCGCTGGCGATCATCGGTCCGGCAGCGCTCACCGAGGAGGCGCTCGCGAGACAAAAGCTGAGGGCGAGCAAGCTGGCCACGAGGGAGGCCGCTCGAGGTGCGTCAACGCTGCGAAGCACGCTCACCAAGCAACGGATGCCCGCAACGTCCATCGCTATCGGCGCTGTCATCATTGCAGCGGCTGCTGGCGTTGCGGCTCTCGAGTGGCGCTACGTCCTTGGACGGTCTGTGGCGCCCGCGCCGCCCCCGCGGGTCACCGTCGTCGACGACACACCGCCACCAGCTGACCCGGCTCCGGCCGGCGCGCCCCCGCGTCCGGCCGCGCGCGCTTCCGGTTCGAGAGTGACCCCGACTCCGCCCGCGGTCCCTGAAGCCGCACTTCCCGCCGTGCCGGTCGCCACTGCCGAGGCCGAGCTCGCCAGGGCGCAGGACCTTTTCGATCAGCAGGATTACGCGACGGCTCGCGCGGCGTTCGAACGTGTGCTGCAGTCGCTTGGTACCAACTCGTCGGCACAGGCGGAGGAGATCCGTCAGGCGGCCCGAAACCTCGACGAGGTCGCGCGCGCGGCTGTCGACACCGCAGCGGTGAATGCCGCTCAGGAATATCGCAGCGGCGATCCTGGAGTGGTTGCGCCCATTCCGGAGGCGTACCTTCCACCCAAGCCCGACCCGCGGACGCCGCCCGAGCAGCTCCAGGTGATGGAGGTGCGCATCAACGCCCAGGGTCTCGTCGATTCGGCAAAGTTCGTCATCAATCGCCCGACCTATCGGAACGCCTGGTGGCCGGCGGCCGCGAAGGCCTGGAAGTTCAAGCCTGCCACGAAAGACGGTAGAGCCGTGCGCTACGTCATGCGAATCGTGATGGACGATTCGGACTCAGCGAGGTAGGGCCTCGGTCCTCGCGCGAGGCACGGTGTCCAGGATTACTCGGACTTCGAGCCACGCACACGAGTGAGTCCGTCACGCGCGGCCTGTGAGTTGGGCGTGAGCCATAACGCTTCGGCGAAGTAATTCACCGCATCGGCCCTGGCGCCGGCCGCCAGCGCCAATAGACCGAGGTTGGTGTACGCCGTGCTGTCGTGCGGGTCGAAGCGCAGCGACGTCTGAAACGCCTGTGC